>NZ_JBJZOG010000056.1:0-46317 GCF_047200535.1 Micromonospora mangrovicola
CTGCCCTCTCACCCCCGTCGGCACTTTTTTCACTCCTTGACATAAGCGGGTGCGAGGAGTTTTCTCATTTACGGATGTCGATTCATTCGAAGGGAGCATCCGTGTCCCCCACCACCGCTGCACGCCTCGGCGGCCGGGCCGCCCTGGCGCTCTGCCTGGCCGCCGGCGGCCTCGCCCTGTCCCCGCCTCCCGCCGCGCGGGCCGCCGGCGAGACCGTCAACGTCTGGCTCACCACCACCTCGGACTCCACCGGCCGCACCGTCACCCGCGGCCTGCAACCGCAGAGCCCGCTGAGCTTCGCCGCGTCCAGCGGCGCCGCCACGCACACCATCACCGTCGACGAGAACACCCGGTACCAGCAGTTCGAGGGCGCCGGGGCGTCCATCACCGACACCACCGCCTACCTGCTGCGCGGCGGGCCGGCCAGCGCGGCCACCCGGGACGAGGTGATGCGCAAGCTGTTCAGCGCCAGCGACGGCATCGGCCTGTCGTACGTGCGCAACCCGGTCGGCGCCTCGGACCTGTCCCGCCCCGGCAACGTCTCTCTCGACGACACCTGTTGCGACCTGAACGATTTCGGTGCCAACGGCTACGACACCGACGTCGAGTTGCTCACCGCGCAGGCCCGGCAGCTCAACCCGGAACTGCGGGTGATGGTGGTGCCGTGGAGCGCGCCCGGCTGGATGAAGGACAACGGCCGGATGGACCAGATGGGCTGGCTCAAGTGGGAGTACTACGCCACCTACGCCCAGTACTTCGTGAAGACCATCCAGGCGTACGCGGCGCGGGGTGTGAAGGTCGACTACGTGTCGCTGCAGAACGAACCGAACTGCTGTCAGGCGAGCAATCCCACCGCGATGAACTACCCGGGGATGAGCTGGAACTCCTCCGGCCTCGTCGAGCTGACCAAGAACTTCGTCTACCCGGCGTTCCGCAACGCCGGCATCACCACCAAGGTGCTGGTGCACGACTGGAACTACGGCGACTACGGCACCATCGGCTCCGGGCTGCTCGCCGACGGCGCGGTCAGGAACGACCCGCTCTTCGGTGGCATCGCCTGGCACGGCTACTGGGGTGACCCGGCGGTCGGCAGCCAGGTGCACACCCAGTACCCGGCCGTGCCGCAGTTCAGCACCGAGCACTCCGGCGGCACCTGGATCACCAACCAGCACAACGAGGACATGGCCGACATCGTGAACTATGCCCGGAACTGGAGCCGGAGTGTGGTCAAGTGGAGCCTCGCGGTCAACCAGAACATGGGCCCGCACAACGGCGGCTGCGGCACCTGCACCGGCCTGATCACGGTGCACGAGGGCGACTCCCGCGCCGGCCAGGTCGACTACACGATCGAGTACTACACCACCGGCCACCTGACCAAGTTCGTCCGGCCCGGGGCGTACCGGATCGACTCCACCGCCAACGGCACCGTGCAGAACGTCGCGTACCGCAACCCCGACGGCTCGAAGGCGCTGATCGCGCACAACGGCGGCACCTCGGCCCAGTCGGTGAAGGTGGTCTGGGGCGGGCAGTCCTTCACCTACAGCCTGCCGGCCCGGACCACGGCCACCTTCACCTGGTCCGGCACCCAGTCCGGCGGTGGCGGTGGCGCGCCGACCGGCCTGATCACCGGCATCGGCGGCAAGTGCCTCGACGTCACCGACAACGCCACCGCCGACGGCACACCGATCCAGATCTGGAGCTGCTTCGGCGGTCCGAACCAGCAGTGGACCCGGGCCGCCGACGGGACGCTGCGGTCGCTGGGCAAGTGCCTCGACGTCTCCGGCGGCGGCACCGCCAACGGTACGAAGGTGCAGCTGTGGACCTGCAACGGCACCCCTGCCCAGCAATGGGCCTGGACGTCCGGGCGGGACCTGGTGAACCCGCAGGCGAACAAGTGCCTCGACGTCACCGGCAACACCTCCGCCGACGGCACGAAGACGCAGATCTGGTCGTGCACCGGCGGCGCCAACCAGAAGTGGACCCTGCCGTCCTGAGCCCGGCGGTTCAGCGGCGGCTCAGCGGGTCGGCCCGCAGACCCCGCGCCGGGCGGGCCGGCGCCGGGGTCGCCCGGGCGGCCGGCTCGCGCGGCACGCCGCCGTCGCGCAGCAGCCGGGCCATCGGCAGGGTGGCCGCGCCCATCGCGACCGCGTCCGGTCCGAGCCGGCACAGCTCGATCGAGGTCTGAACGTACGGCTGGCGCAGCGCGTGCCGGGCGGTGGCCTCCCGGATCTGCGGCAGGTAGCGCTCGCCCAGAGCGAGGCCGGCCCAACCACCGAGCACCACCCGCTCCGGGTTGAAGAGGTTGACCAGGTTCGCCACCCCGGCACCGAGGTAGCCGACCGTCTCGTCGAGCACCTTGGCGGCGGTCCGGCCGGTCGAGCGGAGCAACTCGCCGAAGGCGGACTCCTCGTCGCCGCCGGCCGCCGGGCGACCCCGGTTGGCCTGCCGGAACCGGTCCAGGACGCCCTCGGCCCCGACGTACGCCTCCAGGCAGCCGAGGTTGCCGCAGCGGCAGCGGCGGCCCCCGTACACGATGGTGGTGTGGCCCCACTCGCCGGCGCTGCTGTGCGCGCCGCGGTAGCCGACACCGTCGGCCACCACGCAGGCCCCGACGCCGGAGCCGACCAGCGCGACGACGGCGTGCCGGACGCCCCGGCCGGCACCGAACCACATCTCGGCCTGGCCGAGGGTCTTCGCACCGTTGTCCACCTGCACCGGGATGTCCGTGCCGGCCCGCAGCATCGCCCCGAGCGGCACCCCGTCCCAGCCGAGGGTCTGCGCGTGCACGACCGCGTCCGCGGTCCGCTCGACGGTGCCGGAGACGGCGACGCCGAAGCCGAGCACCGCGGCGGGGTCGACGCCGGCCTGCTCGACGACCGCGTCAAGGCCGTGCAGCAGGTGGCGGGCCACGTCCTGCGGGTCGGGCCCGGCGGCGGCGATCGGGTACTCGGCCTTGGCGAGGGCGGTCATCGCCAGGTCGAAGAGCTCGACCTGGACCCGGGTCTCGCCGACGTCGGCGCCGACCAGGTAGCCGTAGCCGGGGGCGACCCGCAGCAGCACCCGGGGACGACCGCCGTCGGACTCGACCGAACCGGCCTCCTCGACCAGCCCCTCGCCGATCATCTCGCCGACCAGGTTGCTCACGCTGGCCAGGCTCAGCGCGGTGGTCTGCCCCAGCTCGTGGCGGCTGAGCGGCCCGTCCAGCCAGATCCGGCTGAGCAGCACCGACCGGTTGGCCCGGCGCATGTCCCGCACGGTGGTGCGTCTGGCGTCCACGTCCTGCGCCGTCCTCTCCGTGGCCGCCCGGCGGCGGCCGTATTCACACCGTGAACCAAGTGGTGACAGAGTACTGCGCATTTACATTTAACAAAGTTAACTGATAACCTCCGGCGCATCGATGAGGAGGTATGTCATGCGACTTCGACGCGGGTTGACCGTCCTGCTCGGCGCCGTACTGCTCGCCGCCGGCACCGCGCTGCCGGCGGCCACCGGCCTGGCCGCGACCGCCGGCACCACCGCGCTGGCGTCCTGCGCGGGCGTGCCGGCCTGGGCCGAGGGCGTCACCTGGACCGCCGGCAGCAGAGCCACCTACGCCGGCTGGCTCTACCAGGCGCTGGTCACGCACACCCCGCCGGCCGGCGCCGGCTGGACGCCGCCGGCCACCCCGGCGCTCTGGACCGACCTGGGCGCCTGCGGCGGCGGCACCCCGTCGCCCACCCCCAGCACGACCTCGCCGTCCCCGTCCCCCACCGCCTCACCCTCCCCCACCGCCTCGCCCACACCCACCCCGACCGCCACGTCACCGGGCGGCAGCACCTGCGCGCTGAAGCCCCGGCCGACCGGCAGGGTCCTCCAGGGTTACTGGGAGAACTGGGACGGCGCCGCGAACGGGGTGCACCCGGGGCTCGGCTGGATCCCGATCACCGACTCGCGCATCCCCGGGCACGGCTACAACGTCGTCACCGCCGCGTTCCCGGTCATCCGCTCCGACGGCACCGTGCTGTGGGAGGACGGCATGGACGCCGGGGTGAAGGTGCCCACCCCCACCGAGGTCTGCCAGGCCAAGGCCGCCGGCCTGACCGTCCTGCTCTCCATCGGCGGCGCCACCGCCGGCATCGACCTCAGCTCCAGCGCGGTCGCCGACCGGTTCGTCGCCACCGTCGTGCCGATCCTGAAGAAGTACAACTTCGACGGCATCGACATCGACATCGAGACCGGGCTCACCGGCAGCGGGAACATCAACCAGCTCTCCACCTCGCAGGCGAACCTGGTCCGCATCATCGACGGGGTGCTGGCCCAGATGCCGGCCGGCTTCGGGCTGACCATGGCCCCGGAGACCGCGTACGTCACCGGCGGCAGCGTCGTGTACGGCTCGATCTGGGGCGCGTACCTGCCGATCGTCAAGCGGTACGCCGACAACGGCCGGCTCTGGTGGCTGAACATGCAGTACTACAACGGCAGCATGTACGGCTGCGTCGGCGACTCGTACTCCGCCGGCACCGTGCAGGGCTTCGTTGCGCAGACCAACTGCCTGAACGCCGGGCTGGTCGTGCAGGGCACCATCATCCGCGTCCCCTACGACAAGCAGGTGCCCGGCCTGCCCGCCCAGTCCGGGGCCGGCGGCGGGTACCTGAGCACGTCGTCCGTGGCGCAGGCGTGGAACACCTACCAGGGCGGCCTCAAGGGGTTGATGACCTGGTCGATCAACTGGGACGGGTCGAAGGGCTGGACCTTCGGCGACAACGTCAGGGCTCTCCAGGGCCGGTGAGGCCGGCGGGGCCCCCCAGGCGCGCGGGGCCCCGCGTCACCGCCCGGTCGGCCGGTACCGGCCACGGCGTGGTCGGCGGCGGTGAGACCGCGGCGCGGGTCCACCCGGTAGGCCGGTGCCGGGCGGCACCCGCCGTCATCGGTGTCCGGCACGGAGGTAAAGCTCTGGGACATGGAATTCTTCTGCTACCACCGCGACCGGCGCGACTCCGGGGGACTGCGCCGTGAACTGCTCGCCGCGCACTGGTCCTACATGGACCGGTACGCGGCGGAGATGATCGCCCGCGGCCCCACCTTCGCCGACGACGGCGACACGCCCACCGGCAGCGTGCACATCGTCGACCTGCCCGATGCCGCCGCCGCCCGGGCGTTCGCCTTCGACGAGCCCAACCATCAGGCCGGGGTGTACCGGGACGTGCTGCTGCGCCGGTGGCACAACGCGCTGGGACGCACCATGTGGGACTTCCCCGGCGGTCGCCGGGGTGGCAACCGGTATCTGGTGCTCGGCCTCGGCACGGGGCCGGCAGCCGACCTCGCCGTGCCGCCCGACCGGGGCGAGCTGATCGCGTACGGGCCGTTGCTGTCCGACGAAGGCACCGACTGGCTGGGTACGGCGGCGCTGGTCCGGGCGTCGGACGCGGACACCGCGCGCGCCGTCCTGAGCCCGGACCGGTACGTTGACATCGAGGTGCACAACTGGGCGTTCGGTGGGCGGCCGTCGTGACCTGAGCGCAGCCAGCCGGCCGTGTCGAGGGCACCGCTTCACGTGGTGCCCTCACCGGCACGGGGCGGACAGGGCCGGTCTCAAGGTGGTTGACTGCCGGCCATGGACCTGCGCCTCGGTGAGTCGCGGCTGCCGGCCGTCCTGGACCTGCCGACCGGCCCGGTGCGCGGCGGGCTCGCCGTGCTGCACGGGTCCCATGCCGAACATCGGTCGTACTTCCTCTACGAGCACCTGGCCCGGGTGCTGCCACCGGCCGGGATCGCGGTGCTGCGCTACGACCGGCGGCCCCGGGTGGCCGGCCGCGACGTGCCGCTGGCCGCGCAGGCCGACGACGCCGCGACGGCCCTCGATGTGCTGCGCCGGCGGATCGGGGACGTCCCGGTCGGGCTGTGGGGATTCAGTCAGGGGTCCTGGGCGGCGGCGCTGGCCGCCAGCCGGCACCCGGTCGGCTTCCTCGTGCTCCTGGGCTGCAGCGGGGTCAGCCCGGCGGCGCAAATGCGGTACGGGACCGCCGAGCAACTGCGCCGGCACGGGTACGGCGAGGCCGACATCGCCGAGCTGGGCCGGCTGCGCCGGCTCGCGGAGGGGTACCTGCGCGGCGAGGTGCCCCGCGCCGCCGCCCAGGCGGAGCTGGACGCCGCCGTCGAGCGGCGCTGGTATCCGCTGACGTTTCTGCCGCGCGAGCTGCCCGAGCCCGGCTCGTGGGCCGACATGGACTTCGACCCGGAGCCGGTCTTCGCGAAGCTGTCCGGCCCGGTGCTGCTCTGCTACGGCGAGACCGACGCCTGGACGCCGATCGAGCCGAGCGTGGCGGTGTGGCGCCGGGCCGCCCACGCCGCCGACCTCACGGTGGTCCGGCTGGCCGGCTGCGACCACGCGCCCACTCTCGACGAGGGCGACACACCGGACAGCATCAGCCCCCAGTACGAGCGGATCCTGCTCGACTGGCTCGCGGACCGGCTGCCGACCGGGAGGTGACCCGGTCCCCGGCCGCCCGCTCGACCGGTCTTCCTCCGGCGGGTCAGTGGGCCGTCGTGCTGGGCCCGTTGGTCGCCACCCAGGTCGGGTGGGCCTCGACGAAGGACCCGACGTCGTCCACCTTGACGGCGTGCAGCAGCTCCATGCTGGTCGGGCTGAGGATCTCGGCGCTGCCGACCCCCGGGACCGACCGGCTGTTGAAACTGCCGCCGTTGGTCTTGATGGTGGTGATCGCGTCCGGCCCGATGCCGCGCAGGGCGAACGCCCAGTCCTCCAGCGGGATCCCGCCGTCGTCGACCGTCATGGTCTTGCCGACCGCCGACAGCAGCCCGGGCAGCTTCGTCGGCGAGTTCAGGCCGTCGGTCATCACCTGGTGCAGCACCGCCTTGAGGAACTGCTGCTGGTGGCGCTGCCGGCCGTAGTCGTAGTCGCCGTTGGCCAGCAGGTCCCGCTGCCGCACGAAGTCCAGCGAGTCCGCCGGATTGAGGCAGTGGTTGCCCTTGGTGTAGATGTTCGGGGTGACCCCGGGGATGCGGTGGTTCACCGTGCCGTCTGGGTTGATCTTGTATGGCGCCGCGGGCTTCCCGTTCTTGTCGTGCCCGACGTGGATCGAGGTCGTGGTCTCGTCGACGTACAGGCAGACCTTGCCGAGGACCTGGACGATCTGCTTGAAGCCCTGGAAGTCGATGATCGCGCCGGCGTCGGGGGTGATCCCGGTGAGGTTGCGGATGGTGAGCGCCAGCAGCTCGAACCCGTGCGACAGCGCCGCCGGCCCGGTCAGGCCCCGGCTGCCGAAGGCGAACGCGGCGTTGATCTTGTTCTTCCCGCCTCGGAACGGCGTGGCGCCGTTCTCGTAGGCGGGGATGTCGACCAGCGAGTCGCGGGGCAGCGAGACCAGGTACGCCTGGCTGTGGTCGGCCGGGATGTGCACCAGGATGATCGAGTCGGAGCGGGTGAGCTGGCTGGGATCCTGGTTCGGCCGGGTGTCGACCCCCACCAGCAGGATGTTCTTCGCGCCCGTGATCGTGCGGTGCTGCCGCGGGGCCGCCGCCGCGCCGAGCAGGTCTTGCTGAGTGACCTTGCTGGTCGCGGCGTGCAGCAGGAACTGACTGCCGCCGAGCGCCACCCCGCTGAGCGTCATCAGCGTCGCCCCGACCGCCAGACACCACCGCGCCCAACGTGGGGCGCGCCGGCGCGCCGGGCGCGCGGGCGGCGCGGCCGGTCGGCTGTTCTGGTCGGAACGCACGGGGGCGTGCGGCACGGGGCGCCTCCTGCGGATGGATGGTCGAGCGGCACAAGAGTATGTGCCCGGAGGGCCCAGCGTCTGCCCGCGCAGCTGTGAATCGGCTGGGCACCGCGGCACTTCCCGAGCTGTTCAACCAATGATCAACAAGGGGTAACCCAGCCCCGCCGCTAGGCTGCGCGGGGCCGGGCCGAGCGCTCACTCCGCCAGCCGGGCCCCGGTCTCCCCGCCGTGCGCGTCCTGCGCGGCGGGGCAGCCGGTAGCGCGGCGGGGTGACGGAGAAGCCGACCGGATGCCGCACGCCGGGCACCCCGTCGATCTCGACCACCGGGTCGAGCCCCAACTCGCGGGCCAGGCGACCCCGGTCGACGAGCTGATCGGGCTGCACGGCACCCCCGGCCGCCCGCAGGTCGCGGAACCATTCGTCGCGTCCACGCCGCCGCAGCCGCTCGACCGGCAGCGGACGCAGCGCGTCGCGGTGGGCGGTGCGATCCTGGTTGCGCCGGAAGCGCGGATCGTCGGCCAGCTCCGGCAGGCCGAGGAACCGGCAGCGGATCCGGGACTGGTGGTCGTTGCCGGCGATCACGACCAGCTCACCGTCGGCGGTGGGCAGCGGCTCGTCCGGGAAGATGCTCGGGTGGGCGTTGCCCGCCCGAACCGGTCGACGAGAAGCGCGCCGGCGCTCGCGGGGGCCGGGCCGGGAACCGGACGGGCGGCCCGGACGACTACCCGTACATGGCGTGTGAGCAGTGGCGGGAGATCCTGTCGGCGCAGCTGGACGGGGAGGCGACCCGGTCCGAGATCGCGGCGGCCGAGGCACACCTGAGCGGCTGCGCCGGCTGCCGGGCCTGGTGCGACGCGGCGGCGGCGGTGACCCGGCGGGCGCGCACGCACGCGGTGCCGGAGCTGCCGGACCTCATCGACGTGGTGCTCGCGGCGGCGCCGCCGGCACCGGTGCGGCCGTCCTGGCGGGATCGGGTGACACTCGGGCTGCGCGCCCTGCTGGGGCTGCTGGGCGCGGCGCAGCTGGTGCTCGGGCTGGCCCAGATCGGCCAGGACACCGTCGTCGGCCACGTGCACACCTCCGGCCAGCACCTGTGGCACGAGTCCGCGGCGTGGAACGTGGCGGTCGGCGCCGGTTTCCTGTTCGTCGCGGTACGCCGGTCCACCCCCGCCGGGCTGCTGCCGATGCTCAGCGCCTTCGTCGCCACCCTGGTGCTGTTGTCGGTGAACGACCTGATCACGGGTCAGGTAGCGGTGCAACGGCTGGTCAGCCACGGCTTCCTGCTGGCCGGGTGGATGGTCGTGCTGGTGCTCTCCCGGTCCGGCCGGCGGCCGGGCAGCGCGCCGCCCCGACGCGGTCGTTCGTCCGAGTCCCGCTGGTCGCTGCGCCTGGAGGAGCAGCCCGAGCCGGCACGCCTGCGGCTGCTACCGCCGTACTCCGCCCAGGCTCGCGACCGCCGGGCGGCGTGACCTCGGCCCCGCCTTTCCGCGGGGCGGTCGCGCAGCGGCGGGCCTCAGACGACCCGGCTGCCCCGGGCCGGCCGCCGCCCGCCCTGCCAGGCGGCGACCAGGTCCTCCCGGGCCCGGGCCACCCGGGAGCGGATGGTGCCGACCGGGCAGCCGCACACCTCGGCGGCCTCCGCGTACGACAGCCCGACGACCTGGGTGGCGACGAACGCCTCCCGGCGCTCCGGCGCGAGGGCGGCGATGAGGTGCCGGAGGGCCACCGGGTCGTCGCTGCCGGCGGTGACCGCGCCGGCCGCCTCGGCGGCGGTCTGCCAGTCCGGCAGCGCGGCCGCCCGGGGCCGGACCGTCGCCGTCCGGACGTGGTCGACGGCGACCCGCCGGGCAATGGTGAAGATCCAGGTCCGGGCGGAGGAGCGGCCGGCGAAGCCGGGCAGGCTGCGCAGCGCGCGCAGGAACGTCTCCTGGGTCAGGTCGTCGGCTTCGCCGGGGCCGGCCAGGTGGGCGAGGAACCGCCAGACCGGACCCTGGAGGGCCCGCACGAAGGCCGCGACGGCCTGCTGGTCGCCCCGGCCGCCCCGCTGCGCCCAGCGGGTCACCTCGTCGTCGTCGGCCTCGACCGTCATCCGACCGGCCCTCGTCGTCGTCCGGCATCGCTCATGACCGACGGTACGGAGCGGGACGTCGCTCGGTTCACCGCCAACGGTCCTCCTCCGACCTCGCGTCCGGTTCGGGCCGCGGTCGGTGCCCGGACCCTCCGGTATTGGTCGGTGGGCGCGGCGGAGAAGTTCCCGGCCGGTCACGCCACCCGGCCGTGCCGGCGGGCCGGCCCGCAGCGCCCGGCGGTTCAGCGCGACGGCTCACCGCTCGCCCGCCCGCGCCGGACGCGGCACCTCGGTCCGGTGGTCCGACCGGCCGGCGCGCCGGCGGGACCGGAGCAGTTGCACACCGATCGGCAGCACCGAGAGCAGCACGATGCCGATCAGGATGAACTCGATGTTGGACCGGACGAACCCGATCTGGCCGAGGAAGTAGCCCAGCACCGTCACCCCGGTGCCCCACAGGGCGCCGCCGAGAACGTTGTAGCCGACGAAGGTGCGGTACCGCATCCGGCTCACCCCGGCGATGACCGGGGTGAACGTCCGGACGATCGGCACGAACCGGGCAAGCACCACCGACCGTGCGCCGTACCGCGCGAAGAAGTTCCTGGCCCGCTGCACGTTCTGCTGCTTGAACAGCCGGGAGTCGGGGCGGCGGAACAGGCTGGGGCCGACCCGCTTGCCGAACAGGTACCCCACCTGGTCGCCGGCGACGGCGGCCACCACCACCAGCAGGCAGAGCAACCAGAGCGGCTGGTGCAGGTAGTGGCCGTCGGCGACGAGCAGCCCGGCGGTGAACAGCAGCGAGTCCCCGGGGAAGAAGAAGCCGATCAGCAGACCGGACTCGGCGAAGACGATGGCGAGGATTCCGACCAGCCCGAACGTGGAGATCAACCACTCCGGGTTCAGGAAGCCGGGACCCACGGCCGGCAGGGCCAGGGACGGGGACACCAGATACCTCCGGGGGGTGCGGCGGACGCCCGGCCGTCACCGGTCCGGCGATCAACGGGCTCCCTCAACCGCTACCCCGCCCCGCCGGGGCGAAACTCCGGGCGCCCCTCACCTCGCCGGCGTGAGCAGGTAATCGTCGGCGTCCGGGTCCCAACGCAGGTCGACCACGCCGCTGGTGGCGGCCGCCTTGACGAACTGCAGGAAGCTTCGGTAGCCCAGCTTCTTCTCGCTGAAGTCCGGTCGGGCCCGGCGGAGCTGGTTCTTGAGGCCGGACAGCGCCACCGCCCCACCGTCGCCGGCCAGCTCCGCGACGACCGATCCGAGCAGCTCGAAGGCCGCCTCCCGGTCGCCCCGTTCCGGCAACGACACCTCGGGGTCGCCCTTGGCCGGCCCCTCCCCCAGCTCGACCACGTTGTGCTCGGCGAGGTGCCGCAGCAGCTCGCCGAAGGTGCGGAAACCGTAGTCGGACTCGCTGAACGTGGGGTCCTTGCGCAGCAGCGTCCGCTTCAACCCGGAGGCGGTCACCTCCCCGCTGGAACTGCCCTGCAGGCCGGCCACCGTCTGCGCGACGAGGACGGCGAGCCGGTCCACGTCCCGCGCGGCTTCCTCCTCCTCGGCGGGCGGGACCTCGGGCTGCGTCTCCACCTCCGACGGGGCCTCCGGCACGGCCGGCCGGGCCGCCCGGCCCCGACGGGCCGCCGGTGGCGGCACCTCGACCCCCTCCAGCCGGTCGTAGTAGAGGAACTCGTCGCACGCCGGGGGAAGCAGCGCCGAGGTGGACTTCTCCACCCCGACGCCGATGACCCGCTTGTTGAGTTCGCGGAGCTTGTGCACCAGCGGGGTGAAGTCGCTGTCCCCGGTGCAGATCACGAACGTGGAGATGTAGTCCCGTTCGAAGGCCAACTCCACCGCGTCCACGGCCATCTTGATGTCGGCGGCGTTCTTCCGGGTGGCGCCCATCCGCTGCGGAATCTCGATGAGTTCGACGTGGGAGCGGGTGAGCATCCGTCGGTCCTCGTCGAAGTACGACCAGTCGGCGTACGCCCGGCGCACCACCACCCGGCCACGCTCGGCGAGCGCGTCGGCGATCGGCCGGAAGTCGAACGGCCTGCCGCCGTGATGGTCACGTACGCCCAGCGCCAGGTTCTCATAGTCGAGGAACAGCGCGATCCGGTCTTCCTGATCCACGCCGCTCAGCCTACGCGGGCGGTCACGGCTCGACGATGACCGTGACCGGGCCGATCCGCAGCACGCCGTCGGTGAGCGGTTCGCAGCGGACGCCGCCCCTGCCACGCAGCCCCTTCCAGGCGCCCGGCCCGACGGTGACGTCCATCCAGGCGCACGGGTGGGCCCGGGTGTGCACCCGCAGGCGTACCGGCCCGCCGCCGGAGTCCAGGACCAGCACCCGACCCACCAGGTCGTCGACGGCGAGGCCGGCGGTGAGCACGTTGCGCCGGACCTGGACCAGGTCCGCGCCGGCCGGCAGCGACTCCTGCGCGATCACCGTCACGCTCGCCTCCCGGTGCGCCGGTTGACCGAAGTAGCGGTCGCCGACGATGCCGAGGCCCGCTCTGATCCGCACCTCGTCGACCAGCTCACCCGGCGGGGCGGGGGCGGGACCGTCCGCCGGGCGGCCCACGAAGCGGTGGGCGGGCGAGGCCAGCAGCTGGACGATCCGGGGCATGGGTCGAGTCTAGGAAGCCGGACCCGGCTCGGCGGTCGCGACTTCCGGAGCCGGCCGGGCTCGCCGGGTGAGGGGATCGGGTCCGGCCCTCACGTCCGCCCGCCCTCGGTGGTGGACTCGTCGGCCGGTTCGGACGGTGGCCCGGCCTCACCCGGCTCCCGCGGCGGCGGCCCGACGTCGCCCCCGCGCGGCTCGTCGCCGCGGCGGTCCCGTCGCCGCTGCAGGAGGGCGGCCACCAGCAGGGACGCGGCGGCCGCGGCACGGCCCCAGCGGCGCAGCGCGACCCGCAGCGGCCCGGGCGGCGGCGCCGGTGGCGGCCCCGGCACCAGCACCCGGTCCACGCCCGGGTACGCCAGCCGCGACGCCTCCACCGCCTCCGCCTCGGACCGCAGCGCCCGGTTCCCGGTGAGCACGACCCGCTGCCGCGCGTCCCGGTAGCGCCAGCGCCACAGATCACCCTCCGGCCACAGCTCGATCCGTTCCCCCGGCCGATCCCGGGCGGGCAGCTCCGGTTCGTCCTCCGCCCCCGTCGGGCCGGGCTCCCGCTGCCCGGCCCGGCGCAGGTCGGCGCGGGTGAGATCACCGAGGGAGGCGGCGTCACCGCGGCGCAGCGCCCGCGCGGCCAGGTACGCGACCAGCCCGGCCACCACGGGCAGCACGAGCACCAGCACCCGGAACACACCCAGCAGGTCGTAGACCGGCACCCGCAGCAGTCGGGCGAGGATGTCGTCCCCGGCGGCCACCACGAGCGTCCCGTAGAAGGTCAACGCGGCGACTCCGACGGCCAGCCGGACCGGGTGGTCGCGGGGCCGGTCGAGCAACTGGTGGGCGCGCCGGTCCCGGGTACGCCGGCGCTCGAGGAACGGCCACGCGTACAGGGCGAGGAAGGTGACCCCGCCGAGCAGCACGCCGGGCACGAACGGCGCGGGCACCAGGTGCCCGAAGACGCGGATCTCCCACGGTGGGAACAGGCGCAGCGCGCCGTCACCCCAGGCGACGTACCAGTCGGGTTGGGCCGGCGAGGTCGACTGGGCGGGCTCGAACGGCCCGTACAGCCAGACCGGGTTGATCTGCACCAGCCCGCCGAGCGCGAACAGCACCGCCAGCACCCAGGCGAACAGGGCGAGCGTCCGCAGGGTGTAGCTCGGCCACAGCCGTGAGCCGACCACGTTGTGCTCGGTCCGTCCGGGTCCGGGGAACTGGCTGTGCTTCTGCCGCACCAGGATGCCCAGGTGCAGCGACAGCAGGGCGACCAGGGCGGCGGGCACCAGCAGCACGTGGGTGACGAACAGCCGCGGGATCATCTCGTCCGAGGGGAACTCGCCGCCGAGGCCCAGCGCCACCAGCCACGTGCCGACCAGGGGCACCGACTCCACCACCGAGGTGATGATCCGCAGGCCGAGGCCGGAGAGCAGGTCGTCCGGCATCGAGTAGCCGGTGAAGCCGTTGGCCAGGGCCAGGGTGAGCATGGTGACGCCGATCAGCCAGTTCAGCTCACGCGGCCGCCGGAACGCGCCGGTGAAGAAGATCCGGATCAGGTGCAGCAGGATCGCCGCCACGAAGACCAGCGCCGCCCAGTGATGGGTCTGCCGGATCAGCAGCCCGGCCCGGACGTCCCAGCTCAGCCGCACCGTCGAGGCGTACGCGGCGGAGACGGTGGCGCCGTCCAGCGGGGCGTACCCGCCGCGGTAGACCCGGTCGGCGGAGCTGGCGTCGAAGAAAAAGGTCAGATAGACCCCGGTCAGGATCAGCGCGATGAAGGAGTAGAGCGCGATCTCGCCGAGCATGAACGACCAGTGGTCCGGGAAGACCTTCGCCAACGCGCGGCGGGCGATCGGAGACAGCCGCAGCCGGTCGTCCAGCGCCCGGGCGAGCCGGTCGGTGATCACGGCGCGCTCCAGAAGCCGGCGCCGGGCGGGGCGGTGAAGTCGCCGGTGGCGCGCAGGTAACCCTCTGGGTCGACCTCGATCGGCAGCCCCGGCAGCGGCCGCGCGGCCGGGCCGGCGACCGGGCGGGCGTCGGCGAGCAGGTCGAAGGAGGACTGGTGGCAGGGGCAGAGCATCCGCCCGGTGCCCTTGAGATAGAGCCGGACCGGGCAGCCGGCGTGGGTGCACAGCGACGACCAGACGACCAGGCCGTCGAGGTGACCACCGGCGGGCGGCCGGGTGAGGCGCCCGGGATCCAGCCGGACCGCGAAGGCGGGTCCGTCGCCGGCGTCGAGCTGCCCCTCCGGGAAGACCCCCAGCACCGTGTCGGCCGGGACGTCCGCCGGCCGTACCGGGCGACCGTCGGCGGTGACCAGCCGCACCCCGGGCCCCCAGGGGGTGTCCTTGCGCGCCCGGTCCGCCCGGGCCCGGTCCCAGGGAAGCAGGGAGCGCAGGGGAAACAGCACGGCGACGCCGAGCGCGGCCAGCGCCAACCCGAGCGCCGCCAGCAGGCCACGCCGGCGCACCGGGCTGTCCGGCGCGGTGAGCACCGCCGCCGTCCGGGCCTGCTCGTCCGGTGGCGGGGGGAAGCCCTCGTGCTCCTCGACGTACCCGCCGACGGGGACCAGGTGCCGTCCCCACTGTGCCAGCCCGACGGCCAGGCCGGCGAAGGCGACGGCGAGCCCGACCCCCTCCCACCGGGGGCCCGCGTCCAGGCCGTACGCCACCGCGAAGCCGATCGCCCCGGCCGCGCTGGCCAGGAAGGCGGTGACGATCCGACGGTTCGCCCGAGCCTCGGCCGGTGCGGCACGCCGGGCGCTCACCGCCCCGCCCTCCGGCCCAGCCACCGGGCGGCGGCGACCAGCAGCCCCAGCACCGCCAGCCAGGCCACCAGCCCTTCGGCGAGCGGGCCCAGCCGGCCCAGCGGGTTGCCGCCCCGGTCCGGCCGTTCGCCCCGCAGCCGCTGCACATAGCTGGTCACGTCGTTCACCTGCGCGTCGGTGAGCAGCTGGCTGGGGAAGACGGGCATCAGTCCGGGGCCGACCCGGATCGCCTCGGCGACCTGGGTCGGCGTGGCGTCGTACAGCGGCGGGGCGATCCACCCGTTGGTCAGCGTCGCGCCGGCGCCGGTCGCCCCGTGACACTGCGCGCAGTTGGCGGCGAACAGCTCCCGGCCGGCGACGATGTTTCCCGGCGCGACCCGGGGAAGCTGCGGCCCGCCCCCGCCGAAGCTGGCCACGTGGTCCACCAGCGCGGCGATGTCGTCGGCCGAGAAGACCGGCTCGCCGCGCCGGGCCTGCTCCACCTCCGTCGACGCGGGCATCCGGCCGGTGGAGAGCTGGAAGTCGACCGCGGCGGGTCCGACGCCGACCAGGGACGGGCCGCGCTGGGCGCCCTGCCCCTGCGGGCCGTGGCAGCTGGCGCACCGCTCCAGGTAGAGCTGGACGCCCCGGTCCCCCGCTGCGGACGGGACCGGGGCGGCGGCCTGTCCCGCCGGTGTCCCCGGAGCCGGTGCGGGGGCGAGCACCACCGGCCCGGCGGCGAGTAGCAGCACCAACCCGACCGCGAGGGCCCGGCGCGGCCGCGGGGCGGGCCGGCGTACGGCTGGACGTGGTCGCCGCACGGTCAGCCCAGCGTGTAGAGGTAGGCGGCGATGTCCTGTGCGTCGATCGCGCTGACGCCCAGGTTCGGCATGGCGGTGCCCGGCTCCACGCCCTGCGGATCGGAGATCCAACGGCGCAGGTTGTCGGCGTTGTTCGGCAGCTCACCGGCGATGTAGGAGCGGGCCCCGAAGCGGGTCAGCGGCGGACCGACCAGGCCGTCGGCCCGGTCGACGCCGGGAATCGCGTGGCACGAGCCGCAGCCGTACGTGGCGATCAGTTGCGCGCCCCGGTCCGGCCGCCCGACGCGCGACTCCGCCGGGGGTGGCGGCGGGGTCGAGGCGCAGCCGACGACCGTGACCAGCGGCAGGCCGACGAGGGCCGCGCCGAGCGCGTAAAGCCGACGGGTGCGGGTCATCGGGCCGTCCCTTCCGATCCGACGTCGACGGCCGCCCGCCGGGCCGGCGGCCGGACCGGGTCGGCGAGCAGGCCGTCGGGGCGGTCGCGAGCCATCCGCCGTAGCCACCGCAGGAACACGCCCAGCGCGACGACCAGCACGACCAGGTCCATGGGCGCCCACATCAGCAGCCCGGCGAGCTGCTGGTCGGCGAGCGGGTCGGCGCCGAGCACCCGCACCGGATAGACCGGCTCCGGAGCGAAGGTGAGCACCGCGCCGAGCGCGGCGGCGGGCAGCATCGTGGCCATCAGCAGCAGCACGGTCACCGGCGCGGGTGGGCGGTGCCGGGCCGGGCCGAGCACCGGCGTCCAGAACCACCAGGCGGTGGCCAGGAGGCACAGATGTTCCACCGCGTGCGGCACCGGGTCGTCGACCGCCGCGACGTACGGGCCGGGCAGGTGCCAGAACCACAGCACGGCCGCCTGCGCGCCGCCGGCCAGCAACGCGTACGTGGTGGGCCGGCGCAGCCGGCGCGCCGGCCGCGCCACCCGAGCGCGGGCGAGCAGTCGGCGCAGCGACGGCGGCGCGGCCAAACTCAGCGGCAGCCCCGCCGCGCCGGCCGCCAGCAGCGGCCCCGCCACCAGCAGGAGCAGCATGTGCTGAGCCATGTGGCCGGCGAATGACGACTCGGCCAGCTCGTGCACCGGCCCCTGGTCGGCAGCCAGCGCGATCACGGTCCCGGCGCCGAAGGCGGTCACCCGCCGGCCGGACACCACCCGCCCGCGGCCGCGTCGCGCCCACAGCTCCTGCACCCCGCGCCCGTAGCCGGCGACGAGCAGGCAGGCGGTGGCGACCGCGAGGATGGTGAGCAGCCCGTCGGCCACCGGGTGCTGGCCGGGCCCGTGCGCCCGGTCGACGGTCAGCGCTGGCATGGCGGCAGCACCAGCACGGCGACCCCGCCGAGCACGATGATGGTCAGGAACAGCAGGTTCGCCCAGACACCCACCACGGCGAGCATCCGGGACCGGCCGTACGCCCGGTCCCGCGCCCCGGCCGCCTGCGCCGCCGTCGTCCGCCGCCAGGTCAGCACGGCGACCAGCAGGGCTCCCACGGCCACCAGGGCGGGCAGCGCCACGGCCAGCCCGACGGCCTGCCAGAGCGGTACGGCGGCGACGCTCGTCGAGCCGGCGGCGCAGGTCAACTCGTCCAGTGGCCAGGCGACGAGCAGGTGCACCGCCCAGGCCAGGGCGCCGCCGAGTACGCCGTACCAGAGCAGCAGTCCCCCGGCCAGGCGGGCGTGGGCTTCGGGTCGCGTGGTCATCACAGGTGCGGGGAGAGGTAGATGGTGAACAGGATGGCGACCCACACCGCGTCGACAAAGTGCCAGTAGATGGCGGCGTTGCGGACCCGTTCGTGGCGGTGGACGCCGAAGCTGCCGCCGCGCAGCGAGGCGGCGAGCAGCCAACCGATCATGGTCAGTCCGACCAGGACGTGCAGCCCGTGGAAGCCGGTGATCAGATAGAACAGTGAGCCGTACGCGTCGGTGGTCATGGTGAAGTGCTTCAGCTTCTCGGCGTACTCGCCGGCGAACAGGGCCAGGAAGGTCACCCCGAGCACCATGGTGGCGGCCAGCCCGGAGCGCAGCCGCCACCGCTGGCCGCGGCGGATCCCGCGCTCGGCCCAGACGACGGGCAGGCTGCTGGGCAGCAGCACCGCCGTCATCACCAGCGGGGTGAGCAGCTTCGGGGCGTCGATGCCGTCGGGCGGCCACTGCGGGCCGTACTGGAAGCGCAGGTAGAAGTAGCTGCCGAGCAGGCAGGCGAAGAGGGTGGCCTCGGTGACCACGAACATCACCATGCCCCACCAGCCGGTCGGCCGGCCGACCGGCAGTTCCGTGCTCAGCGCCCGCGCCCCGGTGGCCGCGACCAGCACCCCGCCTTGGTCCGTCATTCCACCACCCCGAGTTCCTCGTCCGGACGGCGGGGCGGCCAGTGCCACACCGCGATCGTCGCGGCCACCACCAGCACCGCGACCGCCGCCACGGGGTACCAGGCGAACAGCAGGGCGGTGAACAAGACCAGCAGGGCGCCGGCGAGCAGCAGCGGTTTGAGGCTGGACTCCGGCATCTCCACCGCGCGTTCGACGCGGGCGTCCAGTTCGCTGGTGACCAGCGTGCGGCGCCCCTCGGCGAGGATCCGGTCCGCGCTCGCGCCGGGTCCGGTGGACTCGGCGGTCCGCTCGTCCCAGGTGGGGTGCAGGCTGTGCACGGTGGGCACGACCGGGAAGTTGTACGGCTCGGGCGGCGAGGCGGTGGACCATTCCAGGCTGTCGCCCTGCCACGGGTCGGGCGGGGCGGGCCGTCCCCGGCGCAGCGCGTGGACCACGCCGATCAGCACCAGCAGCAGCCCGAGCGCGAGCAGGTACGACCCGGCGGTGCTGACCAGGTTCCACCCGTCCCAACCCGGCTCGCTGCGGTAGGTGTAGACCCGCCGTGGCATGCCGAACAGGCCGTAGAGGTGCATCGGGAAGAACGTGGCGTGCATGCCGGCGAAGACCAGCCAGAACGCCCAGCGGCCGAGCCCTTCGTGGTACATCCGGCCGGTGATCTTGGGCAGCCAGTAGTAGATGCCGGCGAGCATCGGGAAGACCGCGCCGCCGATGAGCACGTAGTGGAAGTGCGCGACGACGAAGTAGGAGTCGGTGACCTGCTGGTCGAACGCGGTCAGCGCGAACATTGCGCCGGTGAGGCCGCCCAGTACGAAGGTCACCAGGAACCCGATGACGTACAGCAGCGGCACCCGGAGCACCAGCCGACCGAGCAGCATGGTGGCCAGCCAGGCGAAGATCTGGATCCCGGAGGGGATGGTGATGACGGTGCTGGCCGCGCTGAAGAAGCTGTAGGACAGTTGCGGCAGGCCGGTGGCGAACATGTGGTGCACCCAGACCCCGAACGAGATGATCGCGATCGACACGATGGCGAGCACGATGAGCGGGTAGCCGACCACGCCCCGGCGGGTGAACGCGGGTAGCACCGCGGAGACGATGCCGAGCGCGGGCATCACGATGATATAGACGTCCGGATGGCCGAAGATCCAGAACAGGTGCTGCCAGAGCAGCACGTTCCCGCCGGCCGCCGGATCGAAGAAGTGGGTGTGGAACCGGCGGTCCAGGAAGAGCATCAGGTTGTCGGCGTTCAGCGCCGGCAGCGCGAAGATCACCATGAAGGCGGTGGCCACGATCGCCCAGACGAACAGCGGCACCCGGTTCAGCGACATCCCGGGCGCGCGCAGCTTGAGCGCGGTGACGATGAAGTTGATCGCCCCGGACGTGGTGGAGATGCCGAGGAAGACCAGCCCCAGCGCGTACACATCCAGGTGCAGGCCCGGGGTGTTGGTCTCGGCGGTGAGGGGCACGTACGCGAACCAGCCGCCGTTGGGCGCCGCCCCGAACGGCAGGCTCGCCCACATGAACAGTCCGGCGAAGAGGAAGACCCAGTAGCCGAAGGCGTTGAGCCGAGGGAAGGCCATGTCCCGGGCGCCGACCATCAGCGGTACGAGGAAGTTGCCGAAGCCGAAGAGCATGGGGGTGGCGAACAGGAAGATCATCGCCGTGCCGTGCATGGTGAAGATCTGGTTGTACTGCTGCGGGGAGACCAGCCCCGCTTCCGGGCGGGCGAGCTGGGTGCGCATCACCAGGGCGCTGAGCCCGGCCAGGAGGAAGAAGAACCCGGCGGTGACCAGGTAGCGACGGCCGATCCGCTTGTGGTCGACGGTGCCGAACCAGGTTCGCAGCGAGGGCCGTTCGCCCCAGTGCTCGGCCAGCCGCGCCAGGTCCTCGCGGTCGATGCCGGTGGTGGTGCCGGTGGCGGTGGCGGTGCTCGTGGACATGCCCTACTCCAGCGACCGCAGGTAGGCGATCAGGTCGGGCAGCTGGGCGGCATCGACCGGCTGCGGCGGCATGGCGTTGCCGGGCTTGACCGTCTGCGAGTTGGCGATCCAGCCGCCGAGGTGCCCGGCGTCGTTGGGCACCGCCCCCGCACCGATGCTCCAGCGGGAGCCCATGTCGGACAGGTCCGGCCCCACCCGGCCCTGCGCGCCGGTGCCGCGGACGGTGTGGCAGGCGGCGCAGGTGCCCTGCACGAAGGCCTGCTGGCCACGACGCTCGGCCTCCGTCGACGGCTGCCGGGCCGGGGCGTCCAGCCGGGCCAGCCAGGCGTCGAAGTCGGCGCGGGACTGGGCGACGACGAGGAACGCCATGTGGGCGTGCTGGGTGCCGCAGTACTCGGCGCACTGGCCGCGGTAGCTGCCCGCCCGCTCCGCCCGCAGCCAGGTCTCCCGGGTCTCCCCGGCGATCAGGTCCGTCTTTGGCATGAGCTGCGGCACCCAGAAGCTGTGCAGCACGTCGTCGGTGCGCAGGCGGACCCGTACCCGCTCCCCCACCGGAATGTGGATCTCGTTGGCGGTGGCCCCGGACGCCCCCGGGTAGCGCACCTCCCACCACCACTTGTGGCCGGTCACCTCCACCGTGGGGGCGTCCGGGTCCGGCGCCGCGCCGAGCGCGGCGAGGTCGCGCAGGCCCACCCCGTAGACGGCGACGAGGATGACGAGCGGGATCCCGGCACCGGCGATCGTGACGAAGCGCAGGGGCTGGCCGTGGCGTACCCGGGCGTTGCCTCGCCGGAACAGCAGGGCCCAGGCCAGCAAGGCGATGACCTCGGCGAACACCGCCAGCGAGAGCCAGAACAGCAGCCACCACAGATCCGCGATGCGGGACGCCCCGCTACCGGCGGGGTGCAGGGCCGAGGGCGCGTCGCCGGCGCACCCGGCGAGCAGGAACACGGCGTAAAGCGCGGTGAGGACCGGGCGTGGTCGCCGGTGCCGCCCGGCCACGCTCGACGTCGTCCGCACTGTCGTCTCCACCGCACGGACGGTAGACCGGCCTGAATACTTACATACCTTTTATGGCGATAAACCTCCTCCCGAGCGCTATGCGGCTTATGGTAGTCCCGCTTTCCGCTCATCCGTCAAGCGCCCAGCCGGCGCGGACAGGGAGATCATGCGAGCCTCCACGGTGGACCTGGTCGCGGACACCGCCCGAGCCGCCGCCGCGCGCCGGACGACAGCCTGGCTCGCCGGCGGACTCGGCGCCGCCGCCACGGTGGCCGGCGGCTGGCTGGCGCCCCCGGACCAGGTGCAGGGCCAGGCGCAGCGGCTGATGTACCTGCACGTCCCAGCCGCCTGGGTGGCCTACGCGGCGTTCGCCGTCGTGCTGGCCGCCAGCGGCGCGTACCTGATCGGGGGCGACCTGCGCTGGGACCGGTTCGCCCGAGCCGCCGCGGAGCTCGGCGTGGCGCTCACCGCGGCCGCCATCGGCACCGGCGCGCTCTGGGGGCACCTGGTCTGGGGCACCTGGTGGGCGTGGGACCCCCGGCTGGTCACCACGGCGCTGCTGCTGCTCGCGTACGCCGGCTATCTGGCGCTGCGCCGGACGGTGGCCGAACGGTCCGGGGCCCGCGACGGCGGCGACCACCGGGTGGCGCGGCCGGCGGCGATCGTCGGCATGGCCGGCTTCCTGCTCGTCCCGCTGGTGCACTTCTCCGTCGTCTGGTGGCGGTCGCTGCACCAGCAGGCGACCGTGCTCGCCCCGCAGCGTCCACCGATCGACCCCCGGATGGCCACGGCCCTGCTGCTCGCGGTGGCCGCCGCCACGCTCGCCGCGTTCTGCGTCCTGCTGCACCGGGTGGTCCGGCTGGAACGGCGGCTGGCCGCCGAGCCCTCCCCCGCCATCGCCCGCACCCCGGCCCGGGTCGGATGATCCGTCGCCGAGCGGGTCGGATCGCCCTCCTCGTCGTCCTGCTGGCCGCCGGCGGCCTGCTGGTCGGCAGTTCGCTGCGGGACACCCTGACCTACTACCGCACGCCCGGCGAGGTGCTCGCCGACCCGGCCGCCGCCCGCGAGCGGGTCCGCCTCGGCGGCGACGTGGTGCCCGGATCGCTGCGCCACGACGGCGACCTGGTGGTGTTCCGGCTCGCCGACGGCGACCACGAGATCACCGTGGAACAGCGCGGCGTGCCGCCGGAGACGTTCCATGAGGGCCAGGCAGCGGTCGTCGAGGGAGTCCTGTCGACCGACGGGGTGTTCCACGCCGACCAGGTGCTGGTCCGGCACGGCAACGAGTACCGTCCGTCCACCGCCCCGGTGGGACCGGCCGATGCTCGGTGACCTCGGCACCGCGAGCCTCGCGGTCGGACTGGCCGGGGCCACCCTCACCGCACTGCTCTGGCTGCGGGTGGCCCTGTTCGGCGCGCCCGCCGGCCCGGCCCGCGCCGGCACCGCGCTGACCCTGGCCGCCGCCGCCGTCGCCTGCGCGGTGCTGGAGGTGGCCCTGCTCCGGCACGACTTCGGCATCGGCTTCGTCGCGGAAAACGGCGGCCGGCACGTGCCCGCGTACTACACGGTGACCAGCCTCTGGTCCGCCCTGGACGGGTCGCTGCTGCTGTGGCTGCTGGTCCTCGGCGGGTACGCGGCACTGCTGGCCCGGCGCGCCTACCCGGCACGGCTGCACGCCTACGCCATGGTGGTGGTCAGCGCGGTCACGGTGTTCTTCTTCGCGCTGTCCCGGTTCGCCGCGAACCCGTTCCGGCCGGTCGACCCGGTCCCCGCCGACGGGCCCGGTCCGAACCCGCTGCTCCAGCAGCATCCCGCCATGGGGGTCCATCCGCCCCTGCTCTACGCCGGCTACCTCGGACTGGTGGTGCCGTTCGCCCTCGCGCTCGCCGCGCCGCTGGCCGGGCCCGAGGGCCGGCGCTGGCTGCGGCTCGCCCGACCGTGGGCGCTGGCGGCGTGGGCGGCGCTGACCGCCGGCATCGGGCTGGGCGCCTGGTGGTCGTACGCGGTGCTGGGCTGGGGCGGCTACTGGGCGTGGGACCCGGTGGAGAACGCTTCCCTGCTGCCGTGGCTGACCGCCACCGCGTTCCTGCACACCACCCTCGGACGGGCCGCCGGCCGGGCCGCGTGGCACACCACGCTGGCCTGCGCGAGCTTCGTGCTGGTGCTGCTCGGCACCTTCCTCACCCGGTCCGGCGCGGTCACCAGCGTGCACGCCTTCACCGACTCGCCGCTGGGGCCGATGCTGCTGGGCCTCGTCCTGCTGACCGTGGTGGCGTCGACGGTGCTGACCGGACGCCGTACGACCCGGCCCACCCGGCGGGCCGCCCCGCCACCCCTGTCCCGACCGACCGCCGTGCTGATCAACGGCGTGCTGCTGGTGACCGTCGCCGCGGTGGTGCTGATCGGCACGATCCTCCCGCTGCTCACCGGGCCGCTCGGCGGCGTACGGGCCACCGTCGGACCGGCGTACTACCAGCGCACTGCGGTGCCGCTGGCGATCGTGGTGTTGCTGCTCACCGGGGTGGCCCCAGCGCTGCGCGACCGGGCGCGCGGCCTGCGCCGGCTCGCCGTGCCCGGGGGCGTCGCGCTGGCCACGGTGGCCCTCGCCGGCCTGCTCAGCCGGCCCGGCCTGCCCGCGCTCGTCGCGTTCGGCGCGGCCGCGTTCGTGCTCACCGGGCTCACCGGGGATCTGGTCGAGCGGCTGCGCGGCCGTCGGCCGTCCGTCGGTCTGGCCGCGGTCGTCGCGCACGCGGGGATCGCCGTGGTCGCGTTGGGGGTCGCCGGGTCCTCGGCGTACGGCCGGCACGCCGAGGCGACCCTGCGCACCGGGGAGTCCCTGCGCGTCGGCGACGTCGGCGTACGACTGACCGGGGTGGACCGGAGCGCCGGCGGCGACACCATGCGGGTACGCGCCCGGCTCGACCTCACCGCCGCGGGCGGCCCGGCGCGTACGGTCAGCCCGGCCCTGCGTTACCACCCCGCCCGGGATACCGCGGTGACCGTACCGGTGATCGAGACCGGTCCGCTGCGGGACACGTACGTCACGCTGATCGCGGTCGCCGCGGACGGCGGCAGCGCCACCGTACGACTCGCCGTGAACCCGCTCGTCGGGTTGCTCTGGGCCGGTGGTGCGCTGACCGCCCTCGGTGGACTCGCCGCGGCGGTCGGGGCGGCCCGCCCTCGGCGACGACCGCCCGCACGGCCCGCCCGCCGGTCATCCCCATCCGTCCCGACCGCCGTGGGAGCCGGGCGATGAGGCGCCCACGCCGGCACCGGCCGGCCGCGCTGCGCGCCGGACCCGCGGTGGTGCTCGCGCTCACCGTCGCCGCCGGCGCCCTGATCGCTTTCGGTCTCCGGACGCCCGCCACGCCGGCCACCCCGGACCTCGCCGCCGCACCGACGCCCGCCCCGGCGCTGTCCGGCGCCACGCTCGACGGTGGACGCTTCGACCTGGCCGCCGCCCGGGGCCACGTGGTGCTGGTCAACGTCTTCGCCTCCTGGTGCGGCCCGTGCCGAGACGAGCTGCCGGTGCTGGTCGACGCCGAACGGCGGTGGTCGCCGCGCGGGCTGCGCCTGGTGGGGCTCAACGTCCGGGACGGCACCGAGGCGGTGCGGGCCCTGCTCACCGAGACCGGGGCGACCGACCTGACCGTGATGCCCGACCCGGCGGGCACCCGGTCGGTCGACTGGGGCGTACGGGGCGTGCCGGAGACCTTCCTGGTGGACCGGGACGGCCGGATCGTGGACCGCCGGCGGGGGGTGGTCACCCGGGCCTGGTTGGCGCAGCGGGTGGGCCCGCTGCTGGCCGGATGAAATGGCGGCGGGCGCTGGGCGCCCTGGTCCTCGCCACGCTGCTCGCCGGCGCCGCCGCCGGGATGCTGCGCTCCGCCGGCCACAGCGGTGGCGAGGACCGGGTCCGCGCGGTGGCCGCCGGGCTGCGCTGTCCAGCCTGCCAGGGCGAGTCGGTGGCCGACTCGCGGTCTCCGATCGCCGCCGCCATGCGGCAGGTGGTGGCCGACCAGCTCGCCCAGGGACGGGACGGCGACGAGATCCACCGGTGGTTCGTCCAGCGCTACGGTCCGGACATCCTCACCGATCCACCCGCCCTCGGCGTGCGGATGCTGCTCTGGGCGGTGCCCGCGCTCACCCTGCTGGGCGCCGGCTACGCCGCGGTGCGCACGCTGCGCCCCCGGCCGGCCCCGGTCCGGCCGGCCGCCGTCCGGCCGGTGGGCGGGGCACGGGTCACCCGTCGGGCGTGGTGGGCCGGCGCAGCCGGGCTGCTGGCCCTCGTGGCCTCGGTCGCCTTCGCCGCGGACCGGCTGGACCGGCCGGCGCGGCAGCCCCCGGCCGACCCGGTCGCGGTGGCCGTGCAGCTGGCCCGCGACCTGGAGGACCAGGACCGGTACGCGGCGGCCGCCGAGCTCTACCGGGAGGCGCTGCGGGACCGTCCCGACGACAACATCCGCCTGCGGCTCGCTTTCGCACTGCTCCGGGCCGGCGACACCGCCGGGGCCGAGCGGACGGCGCGGGACGTCCTCGCGCACACCCCGGACTCGCCGGACGGTCTGCTCGTCCTCGGACTGACGCAGCGGGTGGCGCACCCGGCGCAGGCACCGGCCACGCTGCGCCGCTTCCTGACCGTCGCCCCGCGGCACCCCGCCGCCCCGGAGATCAGCCGGTTGTTGTCGGCGACCCGGCCGTGATCCGGATCCGGGCCGGGTCAGCCGGCGAGAAGACCCGCGATGGTGCGGGCCCACGGCGCGCCGCCGGCCCGCACCACGGTGTCAGTGCAGGCCGACGGGGACCGGCGACTGCTCCCTCGGCTGACCGTCGAGCAGGTGCGACGGCTCGCGGCGGCGGGGCAGGAACGCGGCCGGGAGTCGGGATCGGTGATCGTGCCGGCCTCCGGCGGTGAGGAGACGCCGTAGAGGACCAGGGCCTTACCGTCCCCGTGCCGCAAAGCACCCCTCAGGCCGTGGCGCGGTGCTCGTGCGGGCTGACCCCCCGCACCCGCTTGAAGGCGGCGCTGAGCGCGAACGGGCTGCCGTAGCCGACCCGGCGGGCCACCGCGGTGAGGGTCAGCTCGGTGTCCCGCAGCAGGTCGGCGGCGACCGCGAGACGCCATCCGGTCACGAAGGCCATCGGCGGTTCGCCGACCAGTTCGGTGAAGCGGCGGGCGAAGGCGGCCCGGGAGACACCGCCGACGGCGGCGAGCCCGGCCACCGTCCAGGGATGGGCCGGGTCGTGCTGCACCAGCCGGACGGCCGGGCCGACCACCGGGTCGGCGTGGGCGCGGTACCAGCCGGGCGGCCGGCCGCCGGGCCGGGCGAACCAGGTACGCAGCGCCGCGATGACGACCAGGTCGAGCAGGCGGTCAAGCACCGCCTCCTGCCCGGGTTCCGCCCGTTCCAGCTCCGCCGCGAGCAGCGGGACGATCGGCAGGTCGCCCTCGGCCGCGCTGAGCACCACCAGCGGTGGCAGGGCCGCGAGCAGGCCGGCCCCGACGGCGCCGCTGCCGGTGTAGGTGCCGGTGAGCAGGGCCGCCGCGGCGTCCGGCCGGGTGCCCCAGGTACGCGGGCCGAGCGCCATCGAGTGGGTCAGTTCCCGCCCGCCGAGCGTGGTGCACCGCTGGCCGGGGTGGATCACCACCTGTGGCGGCGTCTCCGGACGGTCGGCCACCGTGTACGGGTCGGGCCCGCGCAGCATCGCCACGTCGCCCGGGTGCAGCGGCACCGGCCCGCCGCCGTCGGGCAGCACCCAGGCGGTGCCCCGGACCACCGTGGTGACGCTCAGCGGGGCGGCATCGCAGACCCGGATCGACCAGGGCGGATCCATCACGGTCCGGAGCAGGAAGGCGTCCCGGGCGCGCAACCCGCGCAGCACCTCAGCGAGAACGTCCATCCGGTGAGGGTAGACGTTCGCGTATGGATCCGGGCGTCCTGACCATGGAACGTCCGGCGGCACCGGGGTGTGCTGGGGGCATGACGACACGAGAGGGCGGCCGGTGACCGCGCTGCGGGCCGGCGCGCTGCTGCTGGCGACACTGACCACAGGGTTGACCGCGGGGCTGTTCGCCGGGTTCGCGTACGCGGTGATGCCGGGCCTGTCCCGGGTGGACGACGCGGCCTTCGTGACCGCCATGCGCTCGGTCAACCAGGCCATCCTGAACGGCTGGTTCGCGCTCTGTTTCGGCGGCGCCCTGGCCTGCGCCCTGGCGGCCGTGCTGCTGCACCTGCCCGACGGCCACCGCGCGCCGCTGCCCTGGCTGCTCGCCGCCCTGGTGCTCTACGGGCTGGTGCTCGCCGTGACGGCGGCGGTGAACGTGCCGCTCAACGACCGCCTCGAGGCCGGGGCCGCCGCCTCGGCCGACCCGGCACACCTGCGGGTGGTGTTCGAGAGCGCCTGGGTGCGCTGGAACGTGGTGCGCACCGTGCTGAACACCGCCGCCTTCGGTTGTCTCGGGTGGGCGCTGCTGGTCGCCCGGCCGGTGACCGGCTGACCGGCGGCCGGGGCGGTCAGGGCCGGCGGGCCGCCCGCAGCTTCGCCATCAGCCCGACCTCGGCGCTCCGGGACCGCTCGATGCGCCCGGCCAACTCGCAGACCCGCACGCTGGTGCCGGCGCGCACCTGCGCCTGGGCCAGGTCGGCGGCCTGGCGCTGATGCCTGCCGAGCACGTCGAGCAGGACCGCGTCCACCTCGCCGGGCGGGGCGGCGCGCAGCCGGGCCAGGCCGGTGGTGGCGTCGCTGTGTCCGGAATGGTCGTGGTGGGCGGCGGCGGCCACCGCCGAGGGCCCGGACTCACGCAGCCAGCCACGCATGGTGGACAGCTCGTCGGCCTCGGTCACATCGATGGCCGCGATGAGCGTACGGATCTCCCGGTCCGTCGTGCGGTCGAGGCCGAGCCGGACGATCTGCAGGGTCTGCTCGGTGTGTGCCGCCATCATGGTCAGGAACAGCACGTCGATGGCGCTGGCGTCGGCGCCCGCGCTGGGGGTGGCCGGTCGGGGCGGGGCGGCGGCGCAGCCGGCCAGGGTCGCCAGGAGCAGCAGCAGGACGGCGGTGGGCAGGCGACGCGCCCGGTCGCTCCGGCCGGCTCGGGCGGGGATGATGCCGGGTGCGGCGCACGCCGGGCGTGGCCGCGCCCGGGCGGTCAGATCCGCTCCCACAGCGCGGGTACGTTCGGCGGCTCCCAACCGGGGAGCGCGGTGTGCGCCTGGCGGCAGCGGTAGGTCAACCCGTTGTAGGTGGCGACGTCACCGACCTGGTATGCCTTGCCGGCCGTCCAGGTGCCGGTGGGCGCGGGGCTGGTCGGGCTCACCGTCGGGCTCGGTGACGGCGCGGTCGGTGACGGCGTCGGGCTCGGCGCCGGACCGCCGGATCCGATCTGCAGGTCGACGCAGGAGTAGAAGGCGTTCGCGGTGTCGGCGATGTTCCAGATCGCGAGCAGCTTCTGCCGGCCGGAGAAGCCGCTCAGATTGACGGTGTGGGACACGGTCGCGTCGGGTTGGCGGCCGCCGCCGTCGAAGACGGCCACCCGGGTGCTCCCGATCCAGTACTCCCAGTTGGCGGTGGCGTGGCGGGCGGTGTTGACCCAGGTGAAGGTGGCCGAGGTACCGACCGAGGTGGCCGGCCAGCTGCGGCTCTCGTCGCTGAGCACGGCGAACTGGGCGAGCCCGGCGTGACAGCTGCGCAGCCCCTTGGGGCCCTCGACGCTCTGCGGCTCGTACTGGATCTGGCCGCAGTCGGGGACCGTGTGCTGGGCGCAGAGCGCCTGGCGGCTGGGGGGCGAGGAGACGTACCCGTGGGCCTGGGCGGGCGCGGCGACGGCCAGGGCGGCGCCGACCACGCCGGTGGTGAGCAGCGGCAGGGTGATCCTTCGACGCACGGCGGCAACTCCTTCGGGGTGAGTGGTGGAGATGCCACGAACCTAAATTAAACCTTGTTAACAGTAAAGACTTCCGTCTATAAATACCGAGCCACCACCGGGGCCGCCTTGAGCCCGCCGGGTCGGCGTGGGATTCCGATACGTCGATGGCTCAGCTCGCGCGGGGCTGACCGTCGTCCGATGGGCAACCGGAGACCGGCACGGTCCCCCGGGGCGGACGACGACACCTGGGACGAACCACCCTCCACGAGTCCGTCCACCGTCTCCCGCGGCACGAGCCGCCGCCACCGGCGGGGCGGATCTCGCCCGATCCACGAAGGACCCCGCCATGAGGATCCCCACCGCGGCCGCGCACCCCGCCCGGCCACCCCGCCCACTCCGGCCCGGTCGCCGCCGCTGGACCGCGTACGCGGCGAGCCTGCTGCTCGCCACCGGCACGCTCGCCGGCCTGCCCCCGGCGGACGCCGGCGCCGCCGTCGAGCCGGTGACGGTGACCGTGAACGCGAGAGCCGGGCTGGCCACCGTGCCCGACACCGCGCTCGGCGTCAACCACGCCATCTGGGACGCGAACCTCGGCACCGCCGAGACGTCCGACCTGCTGCGCGCCGCGGGCGTGCGGATGCTGCGCTACCCGGGCGGCTCGTACGGCGACATCTACCACTGGCGGACGCACACCGCACCCGGCGGATACGTCGCCCCGGGCACCGGCTTCGACGCCTTCATGGCCGCCGCCCGACGGGTCGGAGCCGAGCCGATGATCATCGCGAACTACGGCACCGGCACCCCCGCCGAGGCTGCCGACTGGGTCCGGTACGCCAACGTGACCAAGGGCTATGGCGCGAAGTACTGGACGGTCGGCAACGAGAACTACGGCAACGGCCTGTACGGGTCGGCCTGGGAGGCCGACGACCATCCCGACAAGAGCGCCACCCGGTACGCCGAGCTGGTCGTCGAGTACGCCGAGGCGATGAAGGCGGTCGACCCGACGGTGCAGGTCGGCGCGGTGCTCACCATGCCCGCGAACTGGCCGGACGGACTGACCGCCGGCGACGACCCCGGCCCGTGGAACCAGACCGTGCTCACCCTCGCCGGACCGAAGATCGACTTCGTGGACGTGCACTGGTACCCGGGCGGCGGCGACCCGTTCGCGCCCTATCACGGGCTGTCCATGATGAACCTGTTCGCCGGGGCCGGAGGCCAGTTCGTCCGCGCCGGCACCAACCGGTCGCTGGTCACCGCGCACGCGGTGCGCCGGGGGAACGGGGACGTGGCGGTGCTGCTGGTGAACAAGGACCCGGAGAACGACCACCCGGTGACCATCGACTACGCCGGCTTCAGCCCGTCGGGGTCCGCGCCGACGGTCTACCGCCACACCAACGGCGCGGCGGCGATCACGCAGAGCCGGTCCGGCAGCGCGACCGGCCTGACCCTGCTGGCGTACTCGCTGACCATTCTCGTGGTGCCTTCGGCCGACCCGGCCGGCGGTCGCCCGGGCGCCCCGGGCCGGCCCACCGCGGGCGCGGTCACCGACCGCACCGCGACCATCTCCTGGCCGGCGGCCACCCCCGGCGCCGCCCCGATCGCCAAGTACGAGGTGTACCGGCAGCACGGTGCGGTCAGCGAGCAGCTCGGCGAGACCACCGGCACCTCGCTGACGGTCGGCAACCTCAACCCGGGCAGCCGGTACACGATCAACGTGCTGACCCGCGACACCGCCGGCAACGTCTCCTGGTCCTCCCCGCCGCTGGCCTTCGCCACCGGCAGCCCGGCCGCCAGCACGTGCGGCGTCCGCTTCAGCAAGGGCACCGACTGGGGCAACGGCTACCTGGCCACCGTCGACATCGTCAACAACGGTCCGAACCCGATCAACGGCTGGACGCTCACCTGGACCTGGCCGACCGGCTGGCAGCAGGTGAGCAGCGGCTGGAGCGCGAACTGGTCGCAGGCCGGCAGCGCCGTCAAGGCCACCAGCACGGCCGACAACCGGCGACTCGCGGCCGGTGCCAGCACCGGTGTCGGGTTCGTCGGCGGGTACAGCGGGCCGAACGTGCCGCCCACGGTGTTCACCCTGAACGGCACCGTGTGCGGCACCCTGTGACGCCGCCGGGGCTCACCCGCGACCGGGCGGCCTGAACCGTCGACCGCCGCCGGCGGAGCCCGCCCGGCTCCGCCGGCGGCCCCCGTGCCCGGCGTACCGGCGCCGGTCCACCAGGTGGGGCCGCAGCGGTCCGCCGGGCGTCGGCACGGCCACCGTGCGGTGGACCCGCGGCGGCCGGGGCAGGACCGCCAGGATCGGTACGAGCAGGGCCACGGCGACCACACCGTCGAGCCAGTAGTGGTTGCCGGTGGCGACCACCACCAAGAGGGTGACGATCGGGTGCGCCAGCCAGAGCCACCGCAACCGCCCCGCGGTGACCGCGACGAGCGCCACGGCCACGGCCAGGGCCCACCCGACGTGCAGGGAGGGCATCGCGGCGTACTGGTTGCTCAGGGTGTCGGCCTCGGGCGACCCGTAGACAGCGGGGCCGTACCGGCGTCCGGTGTCCACCAGGCCGGTCAGGGCGGTCATCCGCGGCGGGGCGAGCGGGACGAGGGCATGCAGGACGAAGGCCGCCGCGGTCAGCGCGGCGAGGGCCCGGCGGAGGCGGTGGTAGTGCGCCGGACGGCGGGCGTACAGCCACACCAGGCAGATGGCGGTGGCCGGGAAGTGCACGTACGCGTAGTAGCTGTTGGCCAGCCGGACCAGCAGTTCGTGGCCCAGCAGCGGCTGCTGCACGAGGGCCTCGCCGGGCAGGTGCAGCAGGCGCTCCAACCGCCACACCAGCTCCCCGTTGGCCAGCGCGGTGCCGGTCCGGCCGGCCACGGCGACGCGACCCGCCTTGTACGCGAGGAACAGCGTGGCGACGAACGCCAGTTCCCGGGCGGCCCGCCGCACCGCCCCGGCCCGCCGCGTGCCGGCCGGCACCGCCCGGGACGAGCCGACCTCGGTCGTGTCCACGTACTCCTCGATTCGGTCATGCCGGCGGGCACCGCCCGCGCGGCCACGGACCAGGGCCGTCGCCGGGTCACGGCGACGGCCCTGGGGCGGCGGTTCCGGCGTCAGCGACGGGCCGGATCCCTGGTCACCGGGTCCACGGCGACCTCGTCGAAGGCGGGCGCACCGTCGACCGCGTCGGCCGCCACCGCCACCGACCGGCCGGTGTCGGGCAGGTCGAGGCTGGAGCGCAGGGTGACCGGCTTGAGCAGCAGCGCCGCCACGACGCCGACCACCGCGATGGCCGCGGAGATCAGGAAGATGTGCCCGGTGGCGTCGCCGTACGCGGCCCGGACGATGTGCTCGACCGGGGCGGGCAGGGCGGCCAGGTTCAGGTTGCTGTTGCCGCCGCCCCCGGAGGTGGGGAACCCGGCGGCGGCGAGGTCGTGGGTGATCCGGTCGGTGACCCGGCGGGCCAGCACCGCGCCGAGCACGGAGACCCCGATGGTGCCGCCGAGCGACCGGAAGAACGCCACCGAGGAGCTGGCCGCGCCGATGTCCTTGAGGGCGACCGTGTTCTGCACGGCGAGCACGAGGTTCTGCATGGTCATGCCGACGCCGACCCCGACGACGAACATGGCCGCACCGACCAGGACCAGCGACGTCTCGTGGTCGATGGTGCCGAGCAGGGCGAACCCGGCGACCAGGATGATCGACCCGGCGACGATGTACGGCTTGATCCGCCCGGAGGCGGTGATCAGCCGGCCGGCGACGATCGAGGAGATCAGTACGCCGGCCATCATCGGGATGGTGAGCAGGCCGGCCTCGGTGGGGCTGTAGCCGCGCCCGATCTGGAAGTACTGGCCGAGGAAGACGGCCCCGCCGAACATGGCCATGCCGACCGCGAGGCTGCCGAGGATGGCCAGGGCGGTGGTGCGCTCGCGGACGATGTCCAGCGGCACCACGGGCTCGGCCGCCCGTGCCTCGACCCAGGTGGCCAGGGCGAGCAGCAGCACGGCGCCGCCGACCATCGCGGCGGTCTGCCAGGAGAGCCAGGCGAACGAGCCGTCGACGAAGGAGATCCAGATCAGCAGCACGCCGACCCCGGCGGCGATCAGGGCCGCGCCCAGGTAGTCGATCTTCACGTTGTCCCGGCGTGCGGTGGGCAGGTGCAGGGTGACCTGCAGCAGGAGCAACGCGACCACGGCGACCGGCACGCCGACGAAGAAGCACCAGCGCCAGCCGAGCCAGGAGGTGTCGACGATGAGCCCGCCGAGCAGCGGTCCGCCGACCGTGGCGAGCGCCATGACGCCGCCGAGGTAGCCGTTGTAGCGGCCCCGCTCGCGGGGCGGGATCATGGCCGCGATGGCGACCTGGACGAGGGCCTGCAGGCCGCCGACGCCGATGCCCTGGAAGGCGCGGGCGCCGATGAGCTGACCGGCGCTCTGCGCGAACCCGGCGGCCACCGAGCCGGCCAGGAAGACCACGATGGCGACCTGGATGAGGACCTTCTTGTTGAACAGGTCGGCGAGCTTGCCCCAGATCGGGGTGGTCGCCGTGGCGGTGAGCAGGGTGGCGGTGACCACCCAGGTGTACTGGGTCTGCGAGCCGTTCAGCGCCTCGATGATCTTCGGCAGGGCGGTCGAGACCACCGTGCTGCTGAGCATCGCGACGAAGAGCACGAGCAGCAGGCCGCTGAGTGCCTCCAGCGTCTGCCGTCGGCTCATGGGCGCGGCGTCGGCCGTTGCGGTGGGTGCGCTCATCGCGCGTCCTCCAGGTTGTCGTGGTGTGCGAGGGCGACTTCGATGTCGCGGGTGAACCGGCCGAGCGCGGCGGACAACTCCGCCACCTCGCCGGGGGTCCAGCCGACGAGCGCTCGGGCGAACACCCGCCCGTACCAGTCCCGGGTTTCGGCCACGGCGGCCCGGCCGGCGTCGGTGACGGTGAGCCGGCTGGCGCGGCGGTCGGTCGGGTCAGCCCGCCGTTCCACCAGGCCGTCGGCCACCAGGGTGGCGACGGCGCGGCTGACGGTGGACGGGTCGAGCCGGGTGCGGTCGGCCAGTTCCCGGGCGTGGCACCCGGTCGCGCAGCCGTCGAGGTAGGTGAGTACGCCCACCAGGCCCGGCGGGACGCCGGGACGATCGTGCGCCCGCCGCTGCTTGAGCAGCCGCACGCCCTTCAGCAGGTCGGGCAGCCGCATGCCGAGTTCGGCGGTGTCCACGGATCTCCTCCAGGCCGACTTTGGTTGCCTCAAGCAATCATCAACGAATCTTGCGCATCAGGCAAGTTTGCACATTGAGAAGCTGCTCACGTACGCTGAGGGCATGGCGGAGAGCACCGGGCTGCGGGAGCGCAAGAAGGCAGCCACCCGCCTCGCGCTGCACGAGGCCGCCCTGCGCCTCGCCGCCGAGCAGGGACCGGACCGGGTCACCGTGGAGGCCATCGCCGACGCGGCCCACGTCTCCCGCCGGACCTTCTCCAACTACTTCTCCAGCAAGGAAGAGGCCCTCTTCCACGGCGACACCGCGCGGCTGCGCCGGATGCTCGACCTGCTCCACGAGCGGCCCGCCGACGAGCCGCCGTGGACCGCGCTGAGCCGGGCCGCCCTCGACCTGGCCGCCGACGTCTACGACGACTCGGCGAGGTCCTGGCTGACCGGGCGGCGTCGGCTGCACGGGCACCCGGGGCTGATCGCGCACCAGGTCGCGGCGTACACAGCGATCGAGCGGGAACTGGCCGCCGAGCTGGCCCGCCGCGCCGGCCGCCCGGGCGCGCTGCGCTCCCGGGTCCTGGCGGCGACGTTCCTGGCCACCCTGCGGGTCGCCGTCCAGCACTGGCTCGAACACCCGGACGGATCGCTGGTCGACACCCTCGGGGCCGCCCTCGCCGAGGCCGCACCGGCGCCGCCCGCCGACGGCCGTTGATGATCGACTCCACCTCGCGCCCGTAGCGAGGTCCGGCCCACCCGCTCGGGCCGCGACCGGCGACCCCTCCCCCAGCGGCACCACCTCCGGGCCTCGACGAGCAGCGCGCCGAACTGTCGGGGGGCGGGGCTAGCGTCCTGCGCGTGGTCACCGTCGACGAGGTCCGCGCGCTCGCCCGGACCCTCCCCCGCACCAGCGAGCACCTGATCCGCGACCGGATCAAGTTCCGGGTCGGCCGGATCGTCTACGTCGCCTTCTCCCGCGACGAGCGGACGATGGGCTTCGGCTACCCGAAGGAGCAACGGGACGGGCTGATCGCCGCCGAGCCGGACCTGTTCTTCCTGCCCCCGCCCGCCGACCTGCGCTACCACTGGGTCTGCTGCCATCTCGACCGCCTCGACCACGAGCAGATGACCGAGCTGGTGACCGAGGCATGGCGGATGGTGGTGCCGAAGTTCCTGGCCCGCGAGCGGCTGGGCGAGTGAGCGGCGGTCGCAACAGGTTCGGTGAGAACGATCTCACGCCGTACGGTCCCGGCATGAGCAACCCGACGGCGCCGCCCACCACGGCGGTGATCCGGCCGTACCGGCACGGCGACCACGACGCGGTCTACGACATCTGTGTACGCACCGCCGACGCGGGTGGGGACGCCCGCGGGCGGTACGCCAGCGACGACCTGATGCCCGACCTGTTCGCCGGCCCCTACCTCCACCTCGAACCGGAGCTCGCGTTCGTGCTCGAGTACGCCGGCCGGGTGGTCGGATACGTCCTCGGCACCGCGGACACCCAGGGCTTCGTCCGCGCCTACCGCCGGGAGTGGATCCCCCGGCTGGCGCACCGCTACCCGGAGCCGACGGGCGCGCCGGGCAACCCGGACGAGGAGATGCTGGCCCTGCACCACCGTCCGGAACGGCTGCTCCTGCCGGAGCTGGCGGGCTACCCCGCCCACCTGCACATCGACCTGCTTCCCGCGGCCCAGGGGCGCGGCCACGGCCGGCGGCTGCTGGAGACCTTCCGGGCCGCGGCCGCGCGGGCCGGCGCGCCCGCCCTGCACGTCGGCATGGTCACCGCCAACATGCGGGCGCGTGGCTTCTACGACCGGCTCGGCTTCCACGTGATCCCGGTCCCCGACCCGGGGCCGCTCACCTACCTGGGCCGCGCGACCGGCGATCCGGACGGTTGAACGGCGCGGCGGCGGCGCCGCCTTGCCGTCCGAATCCGCCCCGTGGCCGGTCCCGCGCTGCGAGACTCGTCCGGTGGAGGGCGGGCAGCGACGTGGCAAGCTGGGGCCCGCCGTCGCCATCGCCCCGGCCGCCCGCGTGGACAAGTTCGAGGTCTTCTTCGACCTCGTCTTCGTCGTGTCCTTCTTCATCATCACCCGGGCCACGGCCGCGAACGTGACCGGGCGGGAGCTGCTGCACGCGCTGCTGGTGCTCGCCGTGCTCTGGTGGTGCTGGGTCGTGCACAGCGTGGTGGCCAGCCGATTACGCCTCGGCGAGGGCTTCGTCCCGGTGCTGATGGTGATCGGCATGGTCGCCCTGTTCACCTTCGCGCTGGCCCTGCCGCAGACCTTCGGCGGCCTGCACGAGGGCGCGGCCGGGCCAATCGTGGTCACGATCAGCTACATGGTGATCCGCGCCGTACACCTGGCGCTCTACTCGCACGCCACGCGGGGCCGGCCGGACGCCCGCCGCAAGATGTACCAGTTCGTCCCGGAGATCATGATCACGACGCTGCTGCTGTTCGTCGCCGCGGTGGTCCCACCGATGACCAAGGACACGAACCTGGGGCTGTGGCTGCGCGACGGCCTGTGGATCGCCGTGGTCGTGATCCAGTACGCCAGCGGGCTGGTCGCCGGCACCAAGGGCTGGGAGATCACCTCGGCCGAGCACTGGACCGAACGCTACGACCTGATCCTCATCATCGCGCTGGGCGAATCCGTCATCTCCGTCGGCGTCGGCGGCAACCTGCTGGGCAAACCCGTGACCTGGCCGGCCATCCCGGCGGCCATGATGGGCATCCTGTTCACGGCGGCGCTGTGGTGGGCGCACTTCGACATGATCGGTCCGGCCGCCCGGATCGCCCTGCACGCCGCGCAGGGCATTCCGCGGGTGGCCATGGGCCGCGACGGATACGCCTACCTCTACCTGCCGATGATCGGGGGCGTCATCCTGTTCGCCATCGGCGCCGAGGAACTGGTCCGGACCATCACCGACCCGGCGGGCGGCGTGACCGAGAACGGACACGGGCCGGCGGTCGCCCTGTTGTTCCTCGGGGTGATGCTCTACCTGGCCGCCGACCTGGCGTTCCAGTGGCGCATGTTGGGGACCGTGACCTGGACGCGGATCGGCGTGCTCCTGGCGCTGGCGGCCAGCCTCCCGGTCGCCGGGCGCCTGCCGGCGCTGGCCGCGCTCGGCCTGCTCACCGCCATCTGCGTCGCGCTGGTGGCGATCGAGCTGGTGGTGCTGGCGGACGCCCGGCACGCGCTGCGTCGGGTGGTGTTCGAGGAGAAGACCCACCAGGAGACCAGTGAGGCGGCCTTCCGCGCCCGCTGGCACGACGGCGGCCCGGAGCAGGCGACGCGGTGACCGTCGGACCCGGTCGCCCGTCCGTGCCGGCGGGACGGGTGGGCCGTAGAGTCTGCGCGTGATCGAGATCGACACCGACGTCGAGCTGTTCCATCCCGCCGATCCGGTGTGGCGGGCGCTGACCGATCGGGCGCTGCTCGCCAAGTGGTTCGCCGAGGCCACGCCGGTACCGGACGCACCGGACCGGATGCTGCTGCGGGCGGCCGGGCTGCCGGGGTTCGACGCCGACGTCGAGGTGGAGGTGGTACGGCGGCAGGCACCGGAGCTGCTGGTGCTGCGCTGGCGGGAGGGCGGGCGGCGGACCCTGCTGACCGCCACGGTCGCGCCGACCGGGCACGGCTGCCGGCTGACCGTGCACGAATCGCTGGAGCACGGCGAGTGGGACGCCGACCGGCGCGCCGAGCACCACCAGCAGGCGATCGCGGTACGGCTGCCGGCCATCCTCGACTGGCTGGCGTTCCAGCAGATCGACCTACGCCGCGCCGAGGGCGGGCTGACCGCCGAACTGCCGCTGGTCCGGACCGGGCCCGGAGGCGGGCGCCGGCGGGCGCTGAAGGTCGGCGGGGTGGTCTGCCTGGCCCTGGCGGCCGGCGGCGTGGCGGTGTGGGCGACCCGCCCGGAGCCGCCGGCCTCCGCCCCGCCGCCGCAGGCCTCGCCGCTGGTGCTGCCGAGCGAGCGCAGCCGCACGCCCGAGGCCGGACCGCCACGGACGCCGAAGGCCGTCCGCGGCAGCGCCACCACCACCGTCCTGTCCCCGACGAGCACACCCGAGCGCACGCGCGCCGCCGGCACGTCGCCGGTGGTGCTGGCTGCCACCTACCGGACGATCTCCGACCGGGTGTTCGGCTACCGGGGCGAGGTGGTGGTCAGCAACGCGGGCAGCGCGCCGAAACAGAGCTGGGCGGTGGTCGTCACGCTCGGTCCCGGTGCGACGGTCGGCAACGTCAACGGAGCGGATGCCGCGCAGGACGGCACGGTGGTCACGTTCACCGGACCGGCCGTCGCGGCCGGCGGATCGGCGACCATCCGGTTCGACGTGCGGGATCCGGATCCGCTCAGCCAGGCGCCGGAGGGCTGCGCCGTCGACCGCATCCCCTGCGCCGGAACGTAGCCGCCGGGGCCGGCCACCGGGGGCGGCTCCGGGCCACCGCCGCCGCCCCGGACGGCGAGCGGCGGCGACCACCGCCGCCGGGAGGACGGGCGCCCTCCCGACGACGGCATCCCGGGTCAGTTGCGGATGATGGTGAAGGTGCTGGTGGTGTTCCGGATGTCCTGGTAGTTGTCGTTCAGCCGCAGGTTGGTGAAGGTGGCCGAGCCGACCGCGGGCCCCTGGTTGGCCTCGGGCATCTCGTTGACCCAGATGCCGAACCCGGACTTGGCGTCGTAGGCGTCACCGCTGCGCTTCGCCCCGGAGATCGACACGTTGGTGAAGATCGTGTCGGTGATCGGGTTCTGCGGCTGGCCGTTGACGTAGTTCGTCTGGAACATGATTCCGGAGTACGTCGGATCGACGATGTCGACGTCGGACACCCGGATGCCCCGGAATTCCTTCGAGGCGGAAAAGACCCAGATCGCGCCGAAGGTCTGCGCACCCCAGAAGTGACCGCCGGCCCGGATCAGCGAGATGTTCTGGAACTGGGTCGGCGGGCTGGACCCGAAGCCGATGAACGGGTAGCCGAAGTCCAACGAGCTGATGGTGATGCCCGAGTACGTCAGCATGTCGGCGATGTAGAGGTTACGGAAGACGTTGTCGTACCCGCCGTACACGGCGAGGCCCGCGGCCCGCCAGGTCAGCGTGGCGGTCAGGTTCTCGAAGACGTTGCCGTGGTTGCCGGTGGACGCGCCCTGGTCGGTCGCGGAGAACAGGGCGAACGCGTCGTCGCCGTTGGACCGCCCCTCCGAGTTGGTGACCAGGTTGTTCGTGCTGCCGTTGGTCATGTTGACCCCGTCGGCGAAGGTGTCCCGGAATCGACTGTCGCGGATGGTCAGCCCGCTGACACTCACGCCCCAGTACGCGCAGACGGTGTGCTCGACCCAGACCCGGTCCAGGGTCAGGTTGTCCACGTCCTTCAGCTCACCCCACACCTTGCCCGGACCGTCCTGCCGGATGGTGTAGTTGCCGAAGAAGGCGAGGTCCGCGAAGGTCGACCCGCTAGAACTCGACCCGGAAGCCGGCGTCGGTGTTCTGCTGCGAGGCGGGCGTCTGGAAACGGGTGTACCACATGCCCGCGCCGACCACCTTGACCGCCTTGCCGTACACCTGGAACTTCTGGGCGGTGTCGTAGGCGCCCGCCGGCAGGTAGACGCCGACCAGGTTGCCGGTGGTGTCCATCCGCACCGCGTCCAGGGCGTTCTGCACATCGGCGTGGCTGAACCCGTTCGGCACCTTGTACCGGGCCGGGTCCGGGTTGGCCTTCGGCGCGACCAGCTCGGTGTTGACGAAGTCGATCCCGTACGTGGTGCTGTTCGCCGGGTCCTTCTGCAGGCGGATCGTACTGCCCGCCGGGACCGTGCTGTTCAGCATCACGTTGGCCTCGTCGTACAGGTGACGCGGGGCGCCCGCGCCCGGCGAGTCGCTCGGGCTCGCCTCGGCGCCGTAGAGCCAGATGTGCTTCGAGGTCAGGTTGATCGGCTTGTGCAGCACCCCGTTGACGTAGATGTTCAACGTCGAGTCGATCCCCCCGCCGCCCGGCGCGTCCGGGATGGAGAAGCGGGTGACCAGCGTGTTGGTCGCCGCCCGGGTGGTCCACTCCACGTACGCGCCGGTGCTGTTGAGGGTGACCGCCCTGCGGCCGGACGCCTCACCGGCCAGGTCGCCGATGGTCCGGTTCGGCCCGATCACCTGCGCACCGCCGCCGAGCCGCCCGTCCTCGGCCTCGTACATGTCGTACGGCAGGTTCGCGCCCCGGCCGACGAACAGCGGCCGGTCCGAGGTGTTGTTCTGCTGCTTGACCGGTAGCTCGTTGGCGTCGGTGGCGAGCACCACCCGGACCGTGTACTTGCCGTTGACCGCCGTCCAGGAGCCCAGGTTGACCGCCGGGCTGGTCGCCCCGGCCGCCAGGGTGCCGCTGTACGAGCCGGTCAGCGTGCGGACGGTCGCGCCGGTGTCGGAGAGCACGGTGAGCGTGATGCCGTGCGCGCCACCGGCCGCGGCGACCGTGCCCTGGTTGCGGATCGACACCGAGAAAGTGACGGTCGCGCCGGCGCTGGGTGTACCCGGCGACCAGCTGACCGTCTCGGCGACGAGGTCGGAGCTGGCCACCGGGCTGACGGTCAGCGGGGTGGGCCGGGTGTAGCTGTTGTTCCCCTCGTCCTGCTCGATCACCGCGTTCGACTCGTCGACCTTGGCGACCAGTTCGTAGCTGCCGGCGTTGCGCGGGCCGATGTTCGCCGGGACGGTGGTGGAGGCGCCGGCGCTCAGGGCGCCGACGTTGGCGGTGCCGACCTTCGTCGTGCCGAGGTAGAAGCCGACCGCGGTGGCGGCGGAGGCGGCGGTGCCGGCGTTGCGGACGGTCGCCGACAGGGTGATCGAGTCGGTCTCCACCGGCGCGGCGGGCGCGGCGGTGACCCCGGCGACGGTGAGGTCCGGGTTCGGCGCCGGCACGCCGATCACCTGCAGCTCGGCGACCTGCCCGTTGGACGAGCCGGAGTTGCCGGTGAACTGCAGCCGCACGTCGGCGGTCGTCGCGCTGACCGGGATGGTGACGGTGTTGCTGCTGCTCGGGCTGAACGAGTAGGTCGCCGACCCGACCAGGGTGGTGTACGACGAGGAGGACTGTTCCCGGCCGAGGACCTGGAAGGTCTGGGTGCGCGGCCCCCAGACCGGGTCCGGGTTCAGCTTGACCACGACGGAGCTGACCACGGCGTTGGCGCCGAGGGAGACGGTGAGGGTGCTGGGGTACGCCCCCGGCGCGCCCTCCCAGTAGGTCGTCGCGTCGCCGTCGTTGGCGTTGGCGGCCGCGAAGATGTACACCGTCGAGGAGGCGGTGATCGGCTTGCCGACGGCCAGGTTGCTGCCGCCGGGCGTGCTGCCGGTCCGGGTGACGGTGTTCGAGGTCGCGGAGACGTTGCCGGCCGCGTCCCGGGCCCGGACGTAGTAGGAGACGGTCGCGGTGTCCGGCTGGTTGTCGGTCCAGGTCAGGGTCGAGCCGCCCACCGTGCCGCGCAGGGCGTTGTTCGCGTAGACGTCGTAGGCGGTCACCCCGACGTTGTCGGTGGACGCCGTCCAGGTCAGCTCGATCTGCCCGGACCCCGGCTGGGTGTACGCCAGGTTGCCCGGCGCGGTCGGCGCGGTGGTGTCGCCGGTGTTGCCGGTGCGGGTGACGGTGTTGCTGTTGGCGGACTGGTTGCCGGCCGCGTCGTGCGCCCGCACGTAGTAGGAGACGGTGGCGCCGGCCGGCTGGGTGTCGGTCCAGGTCAGGGTGGAGCCACTGACGCTGGTGCGCAGCGACCCGTTGGCGTAGACGTCGTAGCCGGCGACCCCGACGTTGTCGGTGGACGCCGTCCAGGTGAGTCGGATCTGGTCGCCGGCCGGCTCGGTGAAGGCCAGGTTGCCCGGTGCGCTGGGCGGCTGGGTGTCCCCGGTGGCCGGGCCGTAGATCTCGAACTCGGCGAGCTGGCCGGCCGGCCAGCCGGTGTTGGCGGTGAAGAGCAGCCGGACGTAGCGGGTGCTGGCGGTGGTGAAGGTGATCGTGACGGTGTTGCCACTCGCCGGGTTGAACGTGTACCCGGCGGACGCGACGAGGTTGTTGAACGTGGAGCCGTCGGTGCTGCCCTGCACGGTCAGCGTCTGGCTGCGCGTCTCCCAACCGGCGGGGAGCTTGAGCACCACCTTGTTGACCCCGACGGCGCCGCCCAGGTCGGCACGGATCCACTGCGGGAACGCGTTGTTCGCGCTCTCCCAGTACGTGCCGGCGTTGCCGTCGTTGGCGTTGCCCGCGCCGTAGACGTCGGCGTGGCTGCTCTCGGCCATCGCCTTGCCGAGCGCGAGGTTGGTGGAGGAGCCGCCGGCGCCGTACACCTCCAGCTCGGCGAGCTGGGCGGCGGGCCAGCCGGTGTTCGCGGTGACGGTGACGCGCACGTACCGGGTGGTTGTCTCCGGGAAGCTGAGGGTGACGGCGTTGCCGCTGCCCGGGCTGAACGTCTGCCCGGCCGAGCCGACGATGGTGCCGAAACCGGAGCCGTCGGTGCTGCCCTGCACCGACAGGGTCTGGGTGCGGGCCTCCCAGCCGGCGGGGAGCCTGAGCACGACCTGGTCGACGGTCTGGCTGGGGCCGAGGTCGACCTGGGCCCACTGCGGGAACGCGTTGTTCGCGCTCTCCCAGTAGCTGCCGGCGTTGCCGTCGGTGAGGTTGCCGGCGACGTAGGGGCCGTTGGCGCTGCTGGCCGCGGCGGTGTGGCCGAGGGTGAGGTTGGGGCCGCCTGCCGCGGCGGCCGGGGAGGGGGGCGGGGCCGTGACGGCCAGGCCGACCGCGGCGAGCACCGCGACCAGCCGGCTGCGCAGTCTGGACATTGTGGACGGACACCTTCTTCCCAGGACGTGGAGAGGTGGATCGGGGGTGGGGGTGCGGGGTCCCCGCCGGGCGGCGGGGACCCCGTTGGTGGTCAGGCTGCGTAGACCTCGAACTCGCCGACCTGGCCGGCCGGCCAGCCGGTGTTGCCGGTGAAGGTCAGCCTCAGGTGGCGCTGGCCGGTGGTCGGGATGGTGATGGTGACGGTGTTGCCGGTGGCCGGGTCGAAGGTGTAGCCGGCCGACGACTTCACCGTGGTGTACGACGATCCGTCGGTGGAGCCGAGCACGGACAGGGTCTGGGTCCGGGTCTGCCAGGCCGACGACGGTGGCAGCTTCAGCACCACCCGGGACACCGGGTACGTCGCGCCGAGGTCGACGGTCAGCGACTGCGGGAAGGCGTTGTTGGCGCTCTCCCAGTAGCTGCCGGCGTTGCCGTCCACCGCGTTGGCCGCTGCGTACACGTCGGCGTGGCTGGTCTCGCTGACCGGCCGGCCGGCGGCGAGGTTGCCGCTGGGCGGGGGCGTGGTGGGCGGGGGCGTCGTGGTCGGGGGCGGCGTGGTCGGGGGCGGCGTGCTGGCCGTGCCGCCGTACACCTCGAGCTCGGCGGCCTGCGCGGCGGGCCAGCCGGTGTTGCCGGTGACGGTGATCCGCACATACCGCCGGTCCCCCGCCGGCAGCGGGATCGACACGATGTTGCCGGTGGCGGGGTCGAAGGTGTAGGCGGCCGATGCCTTCACCGTCGGGTACGCCGATCCGTCCGTGGAGCCGAGCACGGACAGCGTCTGGGTCCGGCGCTCCCAGCCGGGTGGCAGCTTGAGCACCACCTGGTCGACCGACCGCACCGCGCCGAGGTCCACGGTCAACGACTGCGGGAAGGCGTTGTTGGCGCTCTCCCAGTAGGTGCCGGCGTTGCCGTCCACCGCGTTGGCCGCCGCATAGGTCTGGGTGGTGCTGGAGGCGGTGGCGGGCCGGCCGAGCGCGAGGTTGCCGCCCGAGGGCGGCGGGCTACTCGTCGGGGTCGAGCTGGGCGTCGGGCCGGTCGGTGTCGGACTGGGCGGAGTGGACGGGCCGTTGCCCCACTGCGGCTCCGGCCATGGCCCGCAGTACGGGCCGGCCGAGTACCAGCCGGAGTTCCCGGCGCCCTGGGTGATCTGGAAGGCGCTGCCGACGCAGTTGTACATCGGATTGGCCTGGGCGACGCCGGTGGCCCGCACGTTGGTGAAGGTCACCTGGCTGGCCGCCTGCACCTGGAGGGCGAACGTGCCGGCGCCGTCGATGCGCACGTTGTTCAGGTTGATCCCGCTGGTCTGCCCCTCGATCCAGTGCAGCGCGGCGTACGAGCTGTCCAGGATGTCGGTGTCGGTGACGTTGATGGTGGCGCCCTGGATCGGCTCGTTGAGCGCGGAGAACCAGAGCGCGCCGACACCGAAGCGCCAGTTGTAGTCGGAGTTGCCGTTGCGGATCAGGGTGTTGCGGGCCATCGTGATCGTGCCGGCCACCGCGGTCGGACCGTTCACCCCCGGATAGCGGTTGGCGACGTGGATGCCGCCACCGTTGGTGACCGAGTCGGCGGTCACGTTGTCCGTGATGGCGATGTCCCGGCCGCCGTAGGTGACCAGGTTGTTGGCCAGGATGGTGACGCCGACGGTGTTGTGGGTGAAGGAGTTGTTGACGTTCGGCACGTTCTGCGCCCACATGGCCAGGCCGTCGTCGCCGGTGTTGCGGACGAAGGTGTTGGTCACCGTGGAGTTGGTGACGCCCCAGTGGAAGTTCACCCCGTCGGCGGTCTGGTCGAGGATCCGGCTGTTGCGGATGGTCAGGTCGTCCATCGGCCCGTCCATCCAGGCACCGACCTTGGTGTGCTGGAGCCAGAGGTTGTCCACCACCGAGTTCGACATCGCCCCACCGAGGGCGTTGACCTGGTCCTCGTCGACGCGCTCCCGGATGTCGCCGATGATCGCGAAGTCCCGGAGGGTGACGTTGCGGCTGGGGCCGCCGGCCTCGTGCGGCCGGATCTCACCGCCGTAGCCGCCACCGGCGACGTACTTGCCGTAGATGCCGGCCGCCCGTTTCCGGTCGGTGGGGTGCCGGCCGCCGAGCACCGAGTGCCAGGGGCCGGCGCCGCGCAGGGTCACCCCGTCGACCACGACGTGGTCCCAGAAGGTGAAGGTGCCGGCGGGGATCCACACGGTCCTGCCCTGCGCCCTGCCGGCGTCGACGGCGGCCTGGAACTTGGCGGTGGAGTCGCTGCCGCCGGTCGGGTCGGCGCCGAAGTCGGTGACCACGTCCAGCACCCCGGCGGGCTTGGCGATCGGCGCGCCGACCAGCTCGAAGTCGGCCAGGTCGATGGTGAAGGTGGGCGACTGGGCGGTCGAGGAGACCTGGAGGCGGATCTTCGTGCCGGCCGGGTAGGTGGTGCCGAACAGGGTCCGGGCCTCGTCGTAGAAGTGGTGCGGGTTGGTGTCGCCCGGGTTGTTGTTGAACGGGTAGCCGCCGTAGTACCAGCCGTACCTGGAGGTGACCGGGACCGCCTTGACCAGGGTGCCGTTGGCGCGCAGGTCGATGGTGGCGTCCCGACCGGTGCCGGCGGCGCTGTCCGGCAGGCTGTACCGGAAGGTGACCGCGTCGGCCGGCGCGGTGAGGGTGAACTCGACGTATTCGCCGACGGCGTCGAGGGTGACCGCCTCCCGGCCGGAGGCTTCCGACGGCAGGGTGCCGTAGTGCCGGTCGGGGCCGATCCGGGTGCCGGTGTGGACAACCCGCTCCGCCTCCTGCTCGACGAAGGGGACGGTGGCGCCGCGGCCGGCGATGTCGAACGGGGACAGCCCGGCGGCCCGGGCCGGGGTGGTGGTGGAGGTGAGCGCCACGACGGTGATCGAGGTGGTGGCGAGCGCGGCGGCGACAACGGTGGCCAGCAGCGCGCGGGTCCGGAGTCTTCGGGGTGGGGTGGTGGCATGGTCGGGCATGAGCGGGACTCTTCCTCTGGTCGGTGGTCCTGATCCCCCCGTACGTGGCTGTTGCCTCGTGCTCTGCGATCCCCCCGGCGGGTGCGGTGTCTGCGTACCTCCGTGTCCGTCTCGGCCGGCCGGGGCCGGCGGCTGGATGGCGTGCCCGGCGTGCGGCGTCGCCGCCGCTCGGTGCGGTGCCGGCGGGGGGGGGGGGGGGGGGAAGAAAAGAAAAAAAAAAAAAAAAAAAAAAAAAAAAAAAAC
>NZ_JBJZOG010000057.1:0-46023 GCF_047200535.1 Micromonospora mangrovicola
TCCCTGGAGTGATCCGATGCCCACCACCCGTGCCGCGCCCGCGCCGTCGAGCCACCGATCCGCGCCCAGGCGCGGCCGTTTTGGGGGCGACGACCGGCGGCTGACCTGGCGTCACCGGCTGTACCGCTTCGACATGCGCTACATGCCGTACCTGATGATCGCGCCGTTCTTCGTGCTCTTCATCGTGTTCGGGCTCTTCCCGCTGCTGTTCAACGCGGTGGTCTCGCTGCGCAACTACCGGCTCGACGACCCGACGCTGCCGTACTGGGCCGGCGCCGGGAACTTCAGCAGGCTCGTCGGCGACGAGGACTTCTGGAACGCCCTGTACAACACCTTCGGCATCTTCCTGCTCTCCTCGGTGCCGCAGCTGCTGCTCGCGCTCGTGGTCGCCTCGCTGCTCAACCGCAGGCTGCGGGCGCAGACCTGGTGGCGGGTGGGCGTGCTGCTGCCGTACGTCACGCCGATCGTCGCCTCGACGATGGTGTTCAGCGTCTTCTTCTCGCGCGACTTCGGCATGGCCAACTGGGCGCTCGGCCTGCTCGGCCTCGGCGGACCGGACGACCCGATCGACTGGCGGGCCGACAAGCTGCACTCGTGGATCGCCGTCGCCACGATGGTCAACTGGAAGTGGATCGGGTACAACGCGCTGCTCTACCTGGCGGCGATGCAGTCCATCCCGCGCGACGTCTACGAGGCGGCGGCGATCGACGGCGCCGGCCCGTGGAAGCAACTCTGGCGGATCACCGTGCCGATGATCCAGCCGGTGGTGCTGTTCACGGTGATCCTGTCCACCATCGGCGGGCTCCAGCTCTTCACCGAGCCGATGCTCTTCGACCTGAACGCGCAGGCCGCGACCGGTGGCCCGAACGGCGAGTGGCAGACCATCGCCCAGCTCATCTACAAGGTCGGCTGGAAGGATCTCAACCTCGGCTACGCCGCCGCGATGTCCTGGGCCCTCTTCCTGATCATCCTGATCGTCGCCGGCATCAACTACCTGGTGACGAACCGACTGTCCGGAGGGCACAAATGACCGCCGCCCCGGCGCGCCGCAGGCCGCGGCTGATGGCCCGGGCCCCGCAGGACACCCCGGCCGGGTTCTGGACCTACCTGTTCCTCGCGGTGACCCTGATGTTCGCCGCGTTCCCGCTGTACTGGATGTTCGTCATCGCGACCAGCAACGACGAGGCGCTCGCCAAGCTGCCGCCGGCGATCATCCCGGGCGACCGGTTCCTGACCAACGTCGACGAGGTCTTCTCCCTGCAGGACGTCTACTTCGCCGCCTCGCTGGTCAACAGCGTGATCGTGTCGACGGTGGTGACGGCCTCGGTGCTCTTCTTCTGCTCGCTGGCCGGATTCGCCTTCGCCAAGCTGCGCTTCGCGGGCAGCGGCGCGCTGATGCTCTTCGTGGTGCTCACCCTGACCGTGCCGAACCAGCTCGGCATCGTCGCGCTCTACATCGTGATGGGCAAGCTGGGCTGGAACGGCACCCTGCTCGCGGTCATCGCCCCCGGCCTGGTCACCGCGTTCGGCGTGTTCTACATGCGGCAGTTCATCGTGAACACCGTCCCGGACGAACTGGTCGAGTCGGCCCGGGTGGACGGCGCGACCACCATGCGGGTGTACGCCAGCATCGTGCTGCCCGCGATCCGCCCGGCCCTGGCCGTGCTCGGCCTGCTCACCTTCGTGGCCACCTGGAACGACTTCCAGTGGCCGCTGATCACGCTGGGCGGCACCGACTTCCCGACCTCGATGGTGGCGGTCTCCGACCTGGCCAGCGGAAACTACGTGATCTACCGGCGGGTGCTGGCCGGCGCGTTCATCGCCACCGTCCCCCTGCTGGTGATGCTGTTCGTCGGTGGACGCCAGATCGTCCGCGGAGTCATGGAAGGCGCGGTGAAGTCGTGACCCGGGAGACGTTGCACGAGGGCTGGACGTTGCGGGCCGTACCCGGTCCGCAGGTGCCGCCGGAGGTCGCCGACGCGGCGGTGCCGGCCACCGTGCCCGGCTGCGTGCACACCGATCTGCTGGCCGCCGGCCTCATCCCCGACCCCTACCTCGACGACAACGAGAACCGGCTGGGCTGGATCGGAAGGACCGACTGGGTCTACGAGGCCACGTTCGGCTGGCGGCCGGGCGACGACGACCGGGTCGACCTGGTCTGTGCCGGGCTGGACACGGTCGCCACGGTCACCCTCAACGGCACCGAGGTCGGCCGCACCGAGAACCAGCACCGCGGCTACCGGTTCGACGTCGGGGCACTGCTGCGGCCCGGCACGAACACGCTGGCCGTCCGCTTCGACTCGCCGTACCGCTACGCCGAGGCGCACCGGGAGCGGCTCGGCGACCGGCCCAACGCGTACCCGGAGCCGTTCAACTTCATCCGCAAGACCGCCTGCAACTTCGGCTGGGACTGGGGGCCGACCGTGGTCACCGCCGGCATCTGGCAGGAGATCGGGCTGCACGCCTGGTCGACCGCCCGGCTCGCCGGCGTCCGGCCGCTGGTCACCGTCGAGGGCGACATCGGCCGGGTGGAGCTGCACGTCGAGGTCGAGCGCGCGGCCGACGTCCCGCTCACCGTGCACGCCGCCGTGGCCGGCGCGGCCGTCGCGGTCACCGTCCCGGCGGGGGAGCGCACCGCCGTGGCCACCCTCACCGTCCGCGACCCCGAGCTCTGGTGGCCCGTCGGGTACGGCGAACAGCCGCTGTACGACGTCGAGGTGACCCTCCGCACCGAGGACGGCCGGAAGCTGGACGGCTGGTCCCGCCGGATCGGCTTCCGCGCGCTACGCCTGGACACCGCCCCCGACGCGCACGGCTCCGCGTTCACCCTGCACGTCAACGACGTGCCGGTGTTCGTCCGGGGCGTCAACTGGATCCCCGACGACGCCTTCCCCAACCGGGTCACCCGGCAGCGGCTGGCCGAGCGGTTCACGCAGGCGGTCGGCGCGAACGTCAACCTGCTCCGGGTCTGGGGCGGCGGCCGGTACGAGTCGGCGGACTTCTACGAACTCGCCGACCAGTTCGGCCTGCTGGTGCAGCAGGACTTCCTCTTCGCCTGCGCCGCGTACCCGGAGGAGGAGCCGTTCCGCAGCGAGGTCGAGGCGGAGGCGCGGGAGCAGGTCGCCCGGTTGGCCGCCCACCCCTCGCTGGTGCTGTGGACCGGCAACAACGAGAACATCTGGGGCTGGCACGACTGGGACTGGCAGGAGGCGCTCGCCGGCCGGACCTGGGGGCGGGGCTACTACCTGGAGCTGCTGCCCCGGATCGTCGGGGAGCTGGACCCGACCCGGCCGTACTGGCCGGGCAGCCCCTGGTCGGGCAGCGAGGAGATCCACCCCAACGACCCGGCGCACGGCACCATGCACATCTGGGACGTCTGGAACACCGACGACTACACCGGGTACCGGGAGTACGTGCCCCGCTTCGTGGCCGAGTTCGGCTACCAGGCGCCCCCGGCGTACGCGACCCTGCGGCGGGCCCTCTCGGACGAACCGCTCGCCCACGACTCGCCCGGCATGGCGCACCACCAGAAGGCGATCGACGGGGACCTGAAGCTCCGGCGCGGGCTGGACGCCCACCTGCCGGCACCCGCCGACTTCGACGACTGGCACTACCTCACCCAGCTCAACCAGGCGCGCGCCATCCAGCTCGGGGTGGAGCACTTCCGCTCGCACCGGCCGGTCTGCGCGGGCACCATCGTCTGGCAGCTCAACGACTGCTGGCCGGTCACCTCGTGGGCGGCGGTCGACGGTGACGGCCGGCGCAAGCCGCTCTGGTACGCGCTGCGCCGCGCGTACGCCGCCCGGCTGCTCACCGTGCAGCCCCGGGACGGCGGGTTGGCGCTGGTGGCGGTCAACGAGACCGGCGAGCCGTGGCAGGCGCCGGCCACGGTGACCCGGCTCACCCTGGCCGGGGAGCCGAGGGCGAAGACCTCGGTCGACCTCGACGTCCCGGCGTACTCCTCGGTGGTGCTGGCGCTGCCGGCGGAGCTGGCACGGCCGGACGAGGCCCGGCGGGAACTGCTGGTCGCGGAGGCCGGTGACACCGCGGAGCGGGCGCTGTGGTTCTTCGCCGAGGACCGGGACGTCGAGTGGCCGGCGGCGGAGCTGGACGCGGCGGTCGAGCCGGCCGATGGCGGCCAGCGGGTCCGGGTGACCGCGCGGACCGTGCTGCGCGACCTGACCCTGCTGCCGGACCGGCTCGACCCGTCGGCCGAGGTCGACCGGGCGCTGGTCACCCTGCTGCCGGGGGAGTCGGCGACGTTCCTGGTGTGCGCGGGCGTCCCGCTCGACCCGGCGGCGCTGACCCGCCGACCGGTGCTGCGCTGCGTCAACGACATCACCAGAGGCGCGGCGTGAGGCGGCGGCCGGCCGGCGTGGCACCGGCCCTGACCGGGCCGGCCGGGACGGGGGTGGCCGGCGCGCACGACCTGGAGGTCCTCCCCGAGTGAGTCCGGGTCCTGGACAGTTGCGGTTCGCGGCGAACCGCGACTGTCCGGGATCGCGGCCAGGGACCGCCGTCGACTTGAAGATTTCTGCAAGTGCTAAAGTCTTCAGCGGCCTCGGGGAGGGATCTTCATGTCGGTGCCGCTGTACCAGGCGAAGGCGGAGCTGTTCCGCACCCTCGGGCATCCGGTCCGGATCCGGGTGCTCGAACTGCTCCAGGACGGCCCGAAGCCGGTCCGCGACCTGCTGGCCGCCATCGACGTCGAGGCGTCCAATCTCTCCCAGCAGCTCGCCGTGCTCCGCCGCGCCGGCATGGTCACCTCGCACCGGGACGGCACGCTCGTCATGTACGAGCTCAGCACTCCCGACGTGGCCGACCTGCTCGCCGCCGGCCGGCGCATCCTCGGCGCGGTTCTCACCGACCGGGACGCCCTCCTCGACGAGCTGCGCGCCGCCGGGACGGACCGATGAGCAGCGGGACGGTCGAGCAGACGCCGCGGGCCGGCGGGACCCTGCCGATCGGCGAGCGGGTCCTCGGGCTGCTGCCCGGCCGGGCCGACTGGGCGGCGGTGCGCCGCTCACCCCGACGCGACCTGCTCGCCGGCCTCACCGTGGCCGTGGTGGCGCTGCCCCTCGCGCTCGCCTTCGGCGTCACCTCCGGGCTCGGGGCGGAGGCCGGCCTGGTCACCGCCGTCGTCGCCGGGGCCGTCGCCGCCATCTTCGGCGGTTCCAACCTGCAGGTCTCCGGCCCCACCGGGGCGATGACCGTGGTCCTGGTGCCGGTGGTGCAGCGCTTCGGCGCAAAGGGCGTGCTGATGGTCGGCGTCCTGGCCGGGCTGGTGCTGATCGCCCTGGCCCTGGCCCGCCTCGGCCGGTACGTCCGCTACCTGCCGACCCCGGTCATCGAGGGCTTCACCGCCGGCATCGCCGTCGTCATCGCCCTGCAACAGGTGCCGGCGGCACTCGGCGTCACCGACGCCCGGGGCGATCGGGTCTGGGCGGTGGCCGCCGACGCGGTCGCCCGGTTCGCCGCACATCCCCGGCCCGCCGCCGTCGCGATGGCGCTCGGCGTGGCGGCGCTCATGCTGCTCGGCGCCCGGTGGCGGCCCGGTGTGCCGTTCTCCCTGCTCGGGGTGGCCATCGCCACCGTGCTCGCCGAGCTGGCCCCGGTCGACCTGGTCCGGATCGGCGCCCTGCCGCAGAAACTGCCCGCGCCCTCGCTGGACTTCCTCGACCTCGGCGCGGTCGGCACGCTGCTGCCCAGCGCGGTCGCGGTCGCCGCCCTCGCGGCGCTGGAGAGCCTGCTCTCCGCCACCGTGGCGGACGGGATGACCGTCGGCCAGCGGCACGACCCGGACCGGGAACTGTTCGGCCAGGGCCTGGCCAACCTGGCTTCCCCGCTCTTCGGCGGCATTCCCGCCACCGCCGCCATCGCCCGGACCGCAGTCAACGTGCGCGCCGGGGCGTCCTCGAAGCTCGCCGCGCTCACCCACGCGGTCGCCCTCGCCGGGATCGTCCTGGCCGCCGCCCCGCTGGTCGGCCGGATCCCGCTCGCCGCCCTGGCCGGGGTGCTGCTCGCCACCACCGTCCGGATGGTGGAGGCCGGGTCGCTACGAGCGCTGCTGCGGGCCACCCGGGCCGACGCCGTGGTGCTGGTGGCGACCTTCGCGGTCACCGTGATCTGGGATCTGGTCACCGCGGTGGCGGTCGGGCTCGTCGTAGCGGTCGTCCTCGCCCTGCGGGCGGTGGCCCGCAGCGCCCGGCTCGAACAGGTGCCGCTCGACCAGGGCGAGCACAGCGCCGAGGAGCACGCCCTGCTCGCCGAGCACATCGTCGCGTACCGGCTGGACGGGCCGCTCTTCTTCGCCGCCGCGCACACCTTCCTGCTGGAACTGGCCGAGGTGGCCGACGTGCGGGTGGTCATCCTGCGGATGTCCCGGGTGTCCACCGTCGACGCCACCGGCGCGCAGGTGCTCGGCGACGCCATCGCCCGGCTGCGCGGCCGGGGGATCGCGGTGCTGCTCTCCGGCATCACCCCCGACCACGACCAGGTGCTCAGTGCCCTCGGCGTCGCCGACGAACTGCGCCGTGCGGGCCTGGTCTTCCCGGACACCCCGGCCGCCATCAGGCGCGCCCGGACCATCGCCCTGGGCAACGCACCGGCGGATGCCCCGGCCCGGCTGCTCGGGGCCGAGGCGTGACCGGCGTCGAGGCTCCGCGAACGCGCGCCCCGCTCGACCGGCTCGACCGCCTCGAGGGGTCGTCCTAGCCCGGCAGGGCACCCAGCCCGGCGAGCAATTCCCACCGTTCGGCCCCGCTGAGCACCGCGTACGCGGGCTCGTCACGGCGGTCGGTCTCGACCTCGATCGCCGCCCGCTCCGGGCCGTCGGGCAGCGCCCGGATCCCGGCCGCGGTCAGCCCGGCGGCCCGCCACGCCGCCCGGTGCGCGTCGGCGCGGTGGTGGCGCAGCGACCCGAGCCGGGTGACCAGCAGCATCGCCGGCGCGGCGCCGTCCGGCTCGTAGGGCGGGGCCATCGCCCGGAAGGCCGGTCCGCCGGTGGCGAGGCCGTGCTCCAGCACCCGGCCGACCAGCTCGGCCAGGCGCGGCACCGGGGCCAGGCCGGGCAGCATGCTCGGACCGGCTGACCAGAGCTCCTCAGCGGCCTCGGCGGTCGCCCGCTGCCCGAACAGCGCCAGCTCCCGGCCCAGCTCGGTGAGGTGCCAGGTGCCCTCGGCGTCCACCTTGGCCACCCCCTGGGCCAGCTCGGTGTCCATGCTGCCGGAGGTGTACACCAGCGCGTCGGCGAGGGCGTCGGCCGGCATCGGCCGGGCCAGCACCCCGGAGAATAGGCTGTTCTCGTAGCCCAGGTCGACGCCCCGTTCGGCGTAGAACGCCTCCATCCGGGCCCGGGCCGCCCAGCGGGCGCCCACGTACACCCGGTCGATGACCGGTCGGATCAGCCGCGCGTAGCTCACCGTCGTCTCCACGCCGCCGGACCATACCGGCGGCGTGGCGGCCCGTGGGGGCGTCGCCCCGCCGCCCGACCGCTCACTCCGGCACCCGCCGGTACGCGCCGTCGCTGGCCGAGGTGGCCATCGAGGCGTACGCGCGCAGCGCGGCGGAGACCGGCCGCTGCCGGTCGGTCGGGGTGTAGGGGCGCTCCCGCTTCTCCTCCTTCACGCGGCGGGCCTGGAGCACGTCGTCCGGCACGTTGAGCTGGATCGACCGGGCCGGGATGTCGATGGCGATCTCGTCGCCCTCCCGGACCAGCGCGATCAGGCCGCCCGAGGCCGCCTCCGGCGAGACGTGTCCGATGGACAGCCCGGAGGTGCCGCCGGAGAACCGGCCGTCGGTGAGCAGCGCGCAGGACCGGCCCAGCCCCCGGCCCTTGAGGAACGAGGTGGGGTAGAGCATCTCCTGCATGCCGGGGCCGCCCTTCGGTCCCTCGTAGCGGATCACCACCACGTCCCCGGCGGCGACCGACTTGTCGAGGATGCCCTCCACGGCGGCCTCCTGGCTCTCGAAGACCCGGGCCGGCCCGCGGAACGTCAGGCACTCCTCGGGCACTCCGGCGGTCTTCACCACGCAGCCGTCCGGAGCCAGGTTGCCGTGCAGGATGGCCAGCCCACCGTCGGCGCTGTACGCGTGCTCCCGGTCCCGGATACAGCCGCCGGCCGCGTCGGTGTCCAGCGACGACCAGCGGTTGGTGGTGGAGAACGGCTCGGTGGTGCGCACCCCGCCCGGGGCGGCGTGGAACAGCTCCACCGCCGCCGGCTCGGCCGCGCCGCCGCGCACGTCCCAGTCGGCCAGCCACCGCGTCAGGTCGGGGGAGTGCACCGCGTGCACGTCCCGGTTGAGCAGGCCGGCGCGGTCCAGCTCGCCGAGGATGGCCGGGATGCCGCCGGCCCGGTGCACGTCCTCCATGTGGTACTGCGGTGAGTTCGGCGCGACCTTGGCCAGGCAGGGCACCCGGCGGGAGATCGCGTCGATGTCGGCCACCCCGAAGTCCAGCTCCGCCTCGCGGGCGGCGGCGAGCAGGTGCAGCACGGTGTTGGTCGAGCCGCCCATCGCCACGTCCAGCGCGACGGCGTTCTCGAACGCGGCCCGGCTGGCGATCGCCCGGGGCAGCACCGAGGCGTCGTCGGAGTCGTACCAGCGCTTGGCGATCTCGACGGCGGTGCGGCCGGCCTCGACGAAGAGCGAGCGCCGCGCGGCGTGGGTGGCCAGGGTCGAGCCGTTGCCGGGCAGCGCCAGGCCGATCGCCTCGGTGAGGCAGTTCATCGAGTTGGCGGTGAACATGCCGGAGCAGGAGCCGCAGGTCGGGCAGGCGGAACGCTCGATGGCGCCGAGTTGGTCCTCGGTGACCGCCTCGTTCGACGCGGCGATCATCGCATCGATCAGGTCGATCTTGGAGTGCACGACCCCTTCGATCGCCACCGTCTTGCCGGCCTCCATCGGGCCGCCGGAGACGAACACCGTCGGGATGTTCAGCCGCAGCGCGGCCAGCAGCATGCCCGGCGTGATCTTGTCGCAGTTGGAGATGCAGACCAGGGCGTCCGCGCAGTGCGCGTTGACCATGTACTCCACCGCGTCGGCGATCAGCTCACGGCTGGGCAGCGAGTAGAGCATCCCGCCGTGCCCCATCGCGATGCCGTCGTCGACGGCGATGGTGTTGAACTCCCGACCCACTCCGCCGGCATCGGCCACCGCGTCCGCGACCAGGCCACCAAGGTCCTTGAGATGTACGTGACCGGGCACGAACTGGGTGAAACTGTTGGCGATGGCGACGATCGGCTTGCCGAAGTCGTCGTCGGTCATCCCGGTGGCCCGCCACAGGGCTCGGGCGCCGGCCATCGTCCGACCGTGGGTGGAGGTCCTCGACCGCAGCTCTGGCATGCCTACCAGTCTGGCACCGCCGGCCCCGCCACCGTGCGGCGCGCGGACCGTGTCCCAACAGTTGCGCACCCGGTGCCCCGCGGGATGCGCGCATCCGGCACAGTTGATGTCGTGCACCTTCCCCCGGGCATGTTCGCCGCCGCGGTGCTGAGCGGACTCGTCGCCGCCCTCGCCACCGCGCTGCTGGCCGCGTCCGCGCGCCGCCGGGGTGGGCCGCACCGGCAGGCGTACGCGCTGCTCGCCGCGGCCGCCGGGGGTGCGTTGCTCAGCCTCCTGACCGGGCTCACCGGCGTGCTCGTCGCCGGTGACCACTGGGCGCATCAGCAGGTGCAGCGCACCGGCTGGGCGACGCTGGCCTCGGTGGGCACCACGATCAGCGGGGGCGCCCTCGGTGTCGCTCTGCTCCGGCTGCTCGGCGCCGCGGCCACCCGGGCCGCCACCGCCCGGCTGATGCTCGACGGCCTGATCATGGCCAGCGCGCTCTGGTTCGTCGGCTGGGTGGTGTTCAGCGAGCCCACCCGGCTGCTCGGCGCGGTGACCCCGGTCGCCTGCGTGCCGATCGTGCTGGCCACGGTGACCGCCGCGCTGGCCGTCGGGCTCACCCTGATCATGTTGCTCCGGGCCGTGCCGCCGCGCGGCCGGCTCGCCCTGTTCGGCGCCGGGGTCAGCGGGGTGACCGGCGGTGGGCTGGGCCTGTCCGCCGGGCTCTGCCAGGCCGGCCCGGGCATGGCCGCCACCGGCGCGGCGCTGCTCGCCGCCGGCCTGCTCGCCGTGGCCCTGGCCGTGCACCGGGTCGACCTGCCCGGGCAGGTTCACATCGATCTGATCCGCCGTGACGGCGAGTACGCCTTCGTGCCGATGTTCGCGATGGCCGCCTCGGCGATGTACCACCTCGCCGAGGGCGGCCGGTTCGACGCGTTCGGCATCGTGGCCGGCAGCGTCGAGGGCTTCGCCCTGGTGGCCCGGCAGTACCTGGCCCTCAACGACGTGCGCGGCTACGCCGGCCGGCTGGCCGAGCGGGAGGCGCACTTCCGCGAGCTGGCGCACACCGACCCGCTGACCGGCCTGGCCAACCGGCGGGGGCTGCTGCGGGCGCTGCACCGGTGCGCCGAGGCGGGGGTGCCCTGCGTGCTGCTCGGGATGGACCTGGACGGCTTCAAGAACGTCAACGACATGCGGGGCCACGACGTCGGCGACGCGGTGCTGGCCGAGGTGGGCCGGCGGCTGCGCGGCAACCTGCGCCCCGGCGACCTGGCCGCCCGGCTGGGCGGCGACGAGTTCGCGGTGCTGATGCACGGCGGGAGTGACCCGGGCCCGGTCGCCGAGCGGCTGCTCGGGGTGCTCGGCCGCCCGTACGAGGAGGCGGACGGGCCGGTCTTCCTCTCGGTGAGCATCGGGCTGGCCGCCAACGCCGGGGACACCGACGTCGAGCTGCTGCTGCGCAACACCGACCTGGCGCTGCGCTACGCCAAGCAGCGGGGCAAGAACCGGATCGAGCGTTACGACGCCGCGTACGACCAGCTGCTGCGCCGGCGGACCGTGCTGGAGCACGAGCTGCGCGGGGCGATCGAGCGCGACGAGCTGCGACTGGCCTTCCAGCCGGTGGCGTCGCTGCCGTCGGTCCGCCCGGTGGGCGCCGAGGCGCTGCTCCGCTGGCACCACCCCGAGCTGGGCAACGTCCGGCCGGACGAGTTCATCCCGCTCGCCGAGGAGTGCGGGATGATCTCGAAACTCGGCGCCTGGGTGCTGCACCAGGCCTGCTACCAGCTCTCCCGCTGGCTCGCCGACGGGCACGACGTCTGGGTCTCGGTGAACGTCTCCCCCCGCGAGCTGCACGCCCCGGAGTACGTGGTCCAGGTCGCCGACGCGCTGCGGGCCCACCACGTGCCGCCGCAGCGGCTGGTGCTGGAGGTCACCGAGCAGGCGGTCGCCACCGACCTGGACGAGCTGATCCGCCGGCTCGGCGCGCTGCGCCGCACCGGGGTGCGGATCGCGCTGGACGACTTCGGCGCCGGCTACTCGTCGCTGAACCAGCTGCGCCGGCTGCCGATCGACATCCTGAAGATCGACCACGGTCTGGTCGCCGAGCACGAGCCGGTCCGGCCGGTGGGCCGGGAGGGCCCGGCGTTCGCCCCGATGGTGGACATCGTGATGCGCCTGGGCCACCACTTCGGCCTGGAGGTGATCGCCGAGGGCGTCACCAACCCGACCGAACTGGCCGCGGTGGTCGCCGCCGGCTGCCGGTTCGGGCAGGGCGCGCTCTTCGGCTGGGGGGTGCCGGCCGAGCACCTGGAGGCGATGCTGGAGGCGGCCAGCTCACCGGGGGCGCGCCCGGCCACGCTGCCCCCGCCCCCGCCCCCGCCCCCGCCCCCGCCCCCGCCCCCGCCCCCGCCGGCCCGGCCCGCCCCGTCGCCGTTGCTGCCCCGGCTCCGCTCCGATCCACCCCCGTCGGTGCCCGTCCCGCGTACCTCGATCGAGGGATCTTCGCAGGTGGCGCCGGCCGTCGAGGGTGCGTCGGGGCCCGACACGCCCACGTCCGTGAACCAGAATGTGGGATCAGTTGACTCATCGCGTGAGATGCGTCAGGCTTAGCCCCATGTCGTCGAACCGGTCGCTGCGAGTACTTACCTGAGCGCACTCTCCCTCTTCGAGAGTGCGCTGGCCCCGTGCAACTGCACGTGGGCTTTTTTGTTGCCGTCGGACCATCGTCGGGACGCCCGCCGTCCCATCCTGAGAAGCGCAGAACCCACTCCAGCCGAAGGCTTGAACCGCCATGACGAGACCCACGCCAGAGACTCTCGCCCACTCCGTCCGGCGAGCCCGCCCGGCCACCGAGCCGGCTGGTGACGCCGACCACGCCCCCACCCCCCGCAACGGGTCCGCCCCGGCCGTACGGCAGGCCGTCCCGACGCAGGTCTCCGGCGCCGGCTCGCTGGTGCGGTCGCTCGAGGCGCTCGACGTCGACGTCGTCTTCGGCATCCCGGGCGGGGCGATCCTGCCGGCGTACGACCCGCTCTACGACTCCAGCGTCCGGCACATCCTGGTCCGCCACGAGCAGGGTGCCGGACACGCCGCCACCGGGTACGCGCAGGCCACCGGCAAGGTGGGGGTCTGCATCGCGACCTCCGGCCCGGGCGCGACCAACCTGGTCACCCCGATCGCCGACGCGTACATGGACTCGGTGCCGCTGGTGGCGATCACCGGCCAGGTCGCGCGCCCCTCGATCGGCACGGACGCCTTCCAGGAGGCCGACATCCAGGGCATCACCCTGCCGATCACCAAGCACAACTTCCTGGTGCAGACCGCGGACGAGATCCCGCAGGTCCTGGCGGAGGCGTTCCACCTGGCCGCGACCGGCCGGCCCGGCCCGGTCCTGGTGGACATCCCCAAGGACGTCCTCCAGGCGCAGACCACCTTCGCCTGGCCGCCCACCCTGGACCTGCCCGGCTACCGGCCGACCCTGCACCCGCACGGCAAGCAGATCCGCGAGGCGGCCCGGCTTATGACCACCGCCCGCCGTCCGGTGCTCTACGTCGGCGGTGGCGTGCTCAAGGCCGGCGCCACCGAGGGGCTGCGCCGGCTGGCCGAGCTGACCGGTATCCCGGTGGTCACCACCCTGATGGCGCTGGGCGCGTTCCCCGACTCGCACCGCCAGCACCTGGGTATGCCCGGCATGCACGGCACCGTCGCCGCGGTCTACGGCCTGCAGAAGGCGGACCTGATCGTCGCGCTCGGGGCCCGCTTCGACGACCGGGTCACCGGCCGGCTGGACTCGTTCGCCCCGGACGCCACCGTGGTGCACGCCGACATCGACCCCGCCGAGATCGGCAAGAACCGGCACGCGGACGTGCCGATCGTCGGCGACGCGCGGCACGTGATCGACGAGCTGATCGCCGCGGCCAGCACCGAACGGGCGGCCCGGCCGGCCACCGACCTCGGCGACTGGTGGACCCAGCTCGACGACCTGCGCAAGCGCTACCCGCTGGGCTACGAGGAGCCGGCCGACGGCACCCTCTCCCCGCAGTATGTGATCAAGCGGCTGGGCGAGATCGCCGGCCCGGACACCATCTACGTGGCGGGCGTCGGCCAGCACCAGATGTGGGCCAGCCAGTTCATCTCGTACGAGAAGCCGCACACCTGGCTCAACTCCGGCGGCCTCGGCACCATGGGATACGCCGTGCCGGCGGCGATGGGCGCCAAGGTCGGCAAGCCGGACATCACGGTCTGGGCGGTGGACGGCGACGGCTGCTTCCAGATGACCAACCAGGAGCTGGCCACCTGCGCGCTGGAGGGCATCCCGATCAAGGTCGCCGTGATCAACAACGGGAACCTGGGCATGGTCCGGCAGTGGCAGACCCTCTTCTACGGGGAGCGCTACTCCAACACCGAGCTGGGCACCCACAAGCACCGCATCCCGGACTTCGTGAAGCTCGCCGAGGCGCTCGGCTGCGTCGGCCTGCGCTGCGAGAACGCCGCCGACGTGGACAAGACCATCGCGGCCGCCATGGAGATCGACGACGCCCCCGTGGTGATCGACTTCGTGGTCGGCAAGGACGCCATGGTCTGGCCGATGGTGGCCGCCGGCACCAGCAACGACGAGATCATGTTCGCCCGGGGTGTCCGCCCCGCCTTCGACGAGGACGAGCTGTAGTCATGACCGAATGCACCGAGCGCAGCGAGGGCCGTGAGGGCATGACGAGGAAGGCATCCTCATGACCGAATGCACCGAGCGCAGCGAGGGCCGTGAGGGCATGACGAGGAAGGCATTGCCATGACGATGCACACGCTCTCCGTGCTGGTGGAGAACAAGCCGGGCGTGCTGGCCCGGGTCTCCGGGCTGTTCTCCCGGCGCGGCTTCAACATCGACAGCCTCGCGGTGGGGGAGACCGAGAACCCGGACGTCTCCCGGATCACCATCGTGGTCAACGCCGAGTCGTCCCCGCTGGAGCAGGTCACCAAGCAGCTCAACAAGCTGGTCAACGTACTGAAGATCGTGGAGTTGGACTCGCAGGTCGCGGTGGCCCGGGAGTTGCTGCTGGTCAAGGTCCGGGCGGACCGCAACGCCCGCGGGCAGGTGCTGGAGACGGTGAACCTGTTCCGCGCCCGGGTGGTCGACGTCGCCCCGGACACGCTGACCATCGAGGCCACCGGCACCCCGGACAAGCTCGACGCGCTGCTGCGGGACCTGGAGCCCTTCGGCATCAAGGAGATGGTCCAGTCCGGCACGGTGGCGATCGGACGCGGCTCCCGGTCCATCACCGCCGGCCCCGCGCTGCGCGCCGCCTGAGCACGACCCGGGGGCGCGGCGTCGCGCCACCCGGACCCGCACCGCACGGATTCACGACGGGCCGCCGGGCACCGCCGTACGAAAGGGAAGTCAATGAGCGTTGAGGTGTACTACGACGACGACGCCGACCTGGGCCTGATCCAGGGCCGCAGGGTCGCCGTGATCGGGTACGGCAGCCAGGGGCACGCCCACGCGCTGTCGCTGCGCGACTCCGGCGTCGACGTGGTGATCGGCCTGCCGGCCGGTTCCAAGAGCCGGCCGAAGGCCGAGGAGCAGGGCCTGCGGGTGCTCACGCCGGCCGAGGCGACGGCCGAGGCCGACGTCATCATGATCCTGGCGCCGGACACCGCGCAGCGCGCGCTGTACGCCGACGCGATCGCCCCGAACCTGGCCCCCGGCAAGGCGCTCTTCTTCGGCCACGGCTTCAACATCCGGTACGGCCTGATCAAGCCGCCGGCGGACGTGGACGTGGCGATGGTCGCCCCGAAGGGCCCGGGCCACCTGGTCCGCCGCCAGTACGTCGACGGCAAGGGCGTGCCCTGCCTGGTCGCCGTCGAGCAGGACGCCACCGGCAACGCCTTCGGGCTGGCCCTGGCGTACGCCAAGGCGATCGGCGGCACCCGGGCCGGCGCGATCCGGACCACCTTCACCGAGGAGACCGAGACCGACCTCTTCGGCGAGCAGGCGGTGCTCTGCGGTGGCGCGGCGGCGCTGGTGCAGACCGGCTTCGAGGTGCTCACCGAGGCCGGCTACGCGCCCGAGGTGGCCTACTTCGAGTGCCTGCACGAGCTGAAGCTGATCGTCGACCTGATGTACGAGGGCGGCATCGCCCGGATGCGTTACAGCATCTCGGACACCGCCGAGTACGGCGACCTCTCCCGCGGTCCGCGGGTCATCGACTCCCGGGTCAAGGAGGAGATGCGCAAGATCCTCGGCGAGATCCAGTCCGGCGAGTTCGCCCGCGAGTGGGTCGCCGAGGACGAGGCGGGCCGGCCGAACTTCGCCAAGTGGCGGGCCGAGGGCGCGGCGCACCCGATCGAGGAGACCGGGCAGAAGCTGCGCGCCATGATGAGCTGGGTCGACCGGCCGATCACCGAGACCGCCTGACGACCTTTCCCCGCACGGGGGCCCGGGGGGGGGGGGGGGCCCCCCCCCCCCCCCCCCCCCCCCCCAACACCCCCCCCCCCCCCCCCCCCCCCCCCCCCCCCCCCCCCCCCCCCCCCGCACCCGTGTCCCGGGCCGTCCGCCCGACCGTGATCGGCTCCGGTTGCGGCATCCCGCGGTCTTCCCGCTCGGGGTGATTCCGACCTGCCGCGACCCGAGTCGATCTCGGCGTGGTCCACCAGGTGGGACCGGGTGAGCGACGCCTCGGCCCGCACGGCCCGACCGGCCGGGCGTGACGCGGGCCGGATGAACGGGGGGTGACAAGCGTGCGACGACCCTGTGTGAGGGCCCTCACCCCGCGGTCCGGGACACGTCGCCCGGACCGCCCCCTACCATCCTTCGTAGGTGCCCCAGCCGGCACCTTACGGCCATGGCACGGATCAGCGCAGGGCGCAGTGCGGCGCCCCGACGTCCCGGGCCGACCGCACACGAGCGTCTACGAGGACCGATGAATCCTGTCGTACTGATCGCCGAAGAACTCGCTCCCGCCGCCATCGAGGTGCTCGCGCACGACTTCGACGTGCGCCACGTCGACGGCACCGACCGCCCGGCCCTGCTCTCCGCCCTCTCCGAGGCCGACGCGGTGATCGTACGCAGTGCCACCCAGATCGACGCCGAGGCGATCGCCGCCGCGCCGCGGCTGAAGGTGGTCGCCCGGGCCGGCGTCGGCCTGGACAACGTCGAGGTGCCGGCCGCCACCGCGCGGGGCGTCATGGTCGTCAACGCTCCCACCTCCAACATCGTCTCCGCCGCCGAGCAGGCCGTCGCGCTGCTGCTCGCCGTGGCCCGCAACACCGCCAGCGCCAGCGCCGCGCTCAAGGCGGGGGAGTGGAAGCGGTCCAAGTACACCGGCGTCGAGATCCAGGGCAAGACCGTCGGCGTGGTCGGCCTCGGCCGCATCGGTGTGCTGTTCGCGCAGCGCATCGCGGCCTTCGGCACCCGGCTCATCGCGTACGACCCGTACATCCAGCCGGCCCGTGCGGCCCAGCTCGGTGTTCGCCTGGTCGGGCTGGAGGAGCTGCTACGGGAGAGCGACTTCATCTCGATCCACCTGCCCAAGACCCCGGAGACGGTGGGCCTGATCGGCGAGAAGGAGCTGGCGATCGTCAAGCCCGGCGTGCGGATCGTCAACGCCGCCCGCGGCGGGCTGGTCGACGAGCAGGCCCTGGCCGACGCGATCGCCGAGGGCCGGGTCGCCGGCGCCGGCATCGACGTGTACGCCAAGGAGCCCTGCACCTCCTCGCCGCTGTTCGCCTTCGACAACGTGGTGGCCACCCCGCACCTGGGCGCCTCGACCCACGAGGCGCAGGACAAGGCCGGCCTGGCCGTGGCCAGGAGCGTCAAGCTGGCGCTGCAGGGCGAGTTCGTGCCGGACGCGGTGAACGTGCAGGCCGGCGGCGTGGTCGCCGAGGACGTCCGGCCGCTGCTGCCGCTGGCCGAGAAGCTCGGCCGGGCCTTCACCGCGGTGGCCGGCGGGGTGGCCGCCAGCGTCACCGTCGAGGTGCGCGGCGCCATCGTCAACCACGACGTCTCGGTGCTCAAGCTCGCCGCCACCAAGGGGCTGTTCAGCTCGGTGGTGGAGGAGCAGGTCACCTACGTCAACGCGCCGCACCTGGCCGGCGAGCGGGGCGTCGAGGTCGCGCTGGCCAGCCAGGCCGAGACCGTGGACCACCCCGACCTGGTGACGGTGCGCGGCGCGCTGCCGGACGGCCGCACGGTCAGCGTCTCGGGCACGGTGACCCACAGCGGCGCCCGCGACGTCCTCAAGCTGACCGAGGTCGACGGCTTCGACGTGGAGATCGGCGCGGAGGGCATCCTGGTCTTCCTGCGCTACGTCGACCGGCCGGGCGTGGTCGGCACCGTCGGGACCCTGCTCGGCGAGGCCGGCGTGAACATCGCCGCCATGCAGGTCGCCCGTCGGGAGGCCGGCGGCGAGACGCTGATGACGCTCACCGTCGACCAGGCGCTCGGCGCGGACCTGCTCAGCTCGGCCGCCGACTCGATCGGCGCGGTCGCGGCCAGCGCCGCCGACCTGCGCGACGAGTAGCTCCGGACAGGACGGATCGGGGGCCCGGCCGGCCGGCCGGGCCCCTCGTCGTGCGCGGGACCGTCAGGGTTTGACGCGCGCGGGCGGCGGGTAGACCGAGCCGTCCTGCGCGTCGAAGAGCATCAGGTTGTGCTCGCCGGCCAGCCGCTCGATGTCGAGCAGAACCTGATCCTCGCAGGCGGGGAAGAGGTTCATCTCGACGTGGTCGGCGGCGGTGTGCAGCGGGGCGACCTCCCACGGGGTGCCCGGGCGGACCGGGTGGTCCGGATAGGCGCCGGTGATCGCCCGGTAGAAATTCACCACCCTCGGGTCCGGGTACTGCTCGCTGTGCCGCCCTTCGCGGCACCGCTGCACCGCTGCCCGTACGTCGTCGGGTGTTGCCCCGGGCGATAGGGCCCACACACTCAGATCGAAACTCACGGCGGACAGCGTGCCATCCCTGGTCCGTGGCGTCACCCCTGCCCCACCGCAGGTTAACTCCGCGTTGACCGGCCCGGGTGCGACAACGGTCCGCTGTGGAGACTCTTGCGTCGAGTTGCGTCGATTCGCTAGCGTACCGGTGCGGTCACTGGCTGAGTTGAGACCCCGGCCCGTCTTCGGGTGGCGCGGTCGTGCGTCCGGCCCACCAGCCCGCACCCCTCGATTGCGCGAGCCACGCGCACTCGTCGCTGACCGGCCCTCACGGTCGTTGCCGAGACCGTGGGGGCCGATCGCGGACGACGTCCCGGATGCGCAGGCGGGGCGGCGGAACCCGCGCCGGCTCTCAGCGCCGGCGGTGGGTGAACAGCGGCCGGTAGTCCGAGTCGCTGCGGAACCAGGCCAGCCCGGCCGGACCGGCCGCGTAGAGCGCGGTGGCGTAGGCGTCGGCGACCGCCAGGTCCGGTCCCACCACGGTGGCGGAGACGAGCTGGTCGGCCGGCTCGCCGGTGTGCGGGTCCACCACGTGCCCGTGGCGCCCGGTCACCCCGGAGGTGCCCACCGCGCCGGCCGTCATCTCCAACACCAGCGGCGCCCGGCGGGCGTCGGTCGGGTGGTGCACGGCGACCCGCCACGGGCCGCCGTGCGCGGCGTGACCGCGTACGGTGAGGTCTGCGCCGCAGAGCACCGCGTAGTCGTGCACGCCGGCGGCGCGCAGCCGCGCCGCGGCCCGCTCCACCGCCCAACCGCCGAGCAGGCCGCCCGGGTCGAAGCCGCCGGGCACCGCCCAGGCGTCGAACCACCCGTCGGTGGCCGCCCGCATGGCGGTGCAGCGGTCCACCAGGTCGGCCAGCGGCGGGTACGACTCGGGGCTGATCTCGCCCCGCCGCAGCCTCGAGACCAGGCTGTCCGGCCGGTTCGGCCCGTAGGTGAGGTCGATGGCGCGCAGCTCGGCGACGGCGTCCCGCAGCGCCTCGCCGACCCCGCGCCGGCCGAGCCACTCGGGGGCGTTGAGCAGCAGCGAGTACCCGGCGGTGGAGGTGCGGACGGTGTGCCGGACGCTGATCCGGTCGCCGGCCGTGCCGCCCGCCCGGTCCAGCCGGTGACTGCGGCTGCCGAGGCGCAGGTCGGGGCGGGGGCCGACGAAGGCCGACTGGTCGATCCACCGGGTCCGCGGCTGCTCGTCGTCCCAGCGGGCCCGTCGCTGCTCGATCCGCATCGCACCTGCTCCCTCGCTGGCCACGCCGCAGCGCCGCGGCGAAGCCGGTCCCGGGCCCCCGTCGACCCGCTCGCCCTGACCCTAGGGGCTGGAGTTGACTGCCCCATGAATGACACCTGGGAGCATCCTGAGCGTTCGGCCGTCCCGGATCGTGGAAGGCGCGTACCGGGACCCGGGACGGCGACGTACGGTTGCGGAGAACGACGAGGTGAGGGAGCGCCATGGCACGGATCGCGGTGGTGGCCGGGGACGGGATCGGACCCGAGGTGGTCGGGCAGGCCCGCAAGGTCATCGACGCCGTGCTCCCCGGAGTGGCGGCCACCGAGTACGACCTCGGCGCGGCCCGCTACCACCGCACCGGCGAGGTGCTGCCGGACTCGGTCCTCGACGAGCTGGCCGGGCACGACGCCATCCTGCTCGGCGCGGTCGGCGACCCGACCGTGCCGCCGGGGGTGCTGGAGCGCGGCCTGCTGCTCAAGCTCCGCTTCGCCTTCGACCAGTACGTCAACCTTCGCCCGTCCCGGCTCTGGCCGGGCGTGGCCGGCCCGCTGGCCGCGGTGAAGCCGGGCGAGGTCGACCTGGTCGTGGTCCGCGAGGGGACCGAGGGCCTGTACGCCGGCGCCGGCGGCTCGCTGCACCGGGACACCCCGGCCGAGGTGGCCACCGAGGAGAGCCTGAACACCCGGTACGGGGTGGAGCGGGTGATCCGGGACGCCTTCGCCCGGGCCCGGCGCCGGGAGCGGCGCAAGGTGACCCTGGTGCACAAGACCAACGTGCTGACCCACGCCGGCTCGCTCTGGGCGCGCGCCTTCGAGGCCGTCGCCGCCGAGCACCCCGACGTGACCACCGAGTACCAGCACGTCGACGCCGCCGCGATGTTCCTGGTGACCAACCCCCAGCGGTACGACGTGGTGGTGACCGACAACCTCTTCGGCGACATCCTCACCGACATCGCCGCCGCGGTGACCGGTGGCATCGGGATGGCCGCCAGCGGCTGCATCAATCCGGAGGGGCGTTACCCGTCGATGTTCGAGCCGGTGCACGGCTCCGCGCCGGACATCGCCGGCCGGGGCGTCGCCGACCCGGTCGCCGCGGTGCTCTCCGCCGCGCTCCTGCTCGACCAGCTCGGGCACGGCGACGCCGCCGCCCGGGTCACCGCCGCCGTCGCCAGCGAGCTGGCCGGCCGCACGCCGGGGGCGCCGCTGCGCACCGAGGAGGTCGGCGACCGGCTCGCCGGGTACGCCGTAGCCTGACCGGGCCGGTCGGCCCGGGTGCGGGCGCGGCCGGACCCGGGCCCGATGTACCGCACCGCCGGACGGCCGCAGCGCCATCCGGCGGTCTCGATGTGTCGGGGCGGAGGTATCCGCTGAACGACCGTTCGGGGTAAGTTTCTGGCACCAGTGACGTCGGCGTGCGATCCGGCATGCCGTGGACCCGCAGGGAGGTCAGCGCGATGAGCGGTGGTGACAAGATCGATTTCGAGATCCGTCCGAATCCCGCGCCGGTATCCGCCGCCGACCGGGCCGCACTGCTGGCGAACCCCGGATTCGGTCGGGTGTTCACCGACCACATGGTGACGATCCGGTACGCCGACGGGAAGGGCTGGTACGACGCCCGGGTCGAGGCACGCGCGCCGATCCCGATGGACCCGGCCGCCGCCGTTCTGCACTACGCGCAGGAGATCTTCGAGGGGCTGAAGGCGTACCGGACCGGGGACGGGGCGGTGACGATGTTCCGCCCGGAGGCGAACGCGGCCCGCTTCGCGGCCTCCGCCCAGCGGCTGGCGATGCCGGAGCTGCCGGCGGAGACCTTCGTCGAGTCGCTGCACCGACTGATCGAGATCGACCGGGAGTGGATCCCCGGGCACGAGGACGCCAGCCTCTACCTGCGGCCGTTCATGTTCGCCAGTGAGGTGTTCCTCGGCGTCCGCCCGTCCAACGAATACCTCTACTGCGTGATCGCGTCGCCGGCCGGGGCGTACTTCCCCGGTGGGGTCAAGCCGATCACCGTCTGGGCCTCCCCGGACTACACCCGCGCCGCCCCGGGCGGCACCGGAGCGGCCAAGTGCGGCGGCAACTACGCCGCCTCGCTGGTGGCGCAGGCCGAGGCGATCGAGGCCGGCTGCGACCAGGTGGTCTTCCTGGACGCCGTCGAGCGGCGCTTCGTCGACGAGCTGGGCGGCATGAACGTCTTCTTCGTCTACGACGACAACACGCTGGTCACCCCGCCGCTGAGCGGCACCATCCTGCCCGGCATCACCCGGGACGCGGTCCTCACCCTGGCCGCCGAGTCGGGGCACCGGGTCGAGGAGCGGCCGGTCAGCTTCGCCGACTGGCAGGCGGACGCGGCCAGCGGCCGGCTCCGCGAGGTCTTCGCCTGCGGCACCGCCGCGGTGATCACCCCGATCGGTGGCGTGCGCTTCCCGGACGGGGAGTTCCTCGTTGGTGGCGGTGAGCCGGGCCGCTCCACCATGGCGTTGCGGCAGCAGTTAGTGGACATCCAGCGCGGCCGGGCCGAGGACCGGCACGGCTGGGTGCGACGGGTGCTCTGACCTGCTGTTTGCACCCCGAGTCAGGGTGGCGCAAGCAACTGTCCGACAGCCGACACCGCCGCTGGCGGTGTCGGCTGTTTGGCCTGGTGGAAGCCCTCATGACGGTGCGTGACCAAGGTCCGTCTCACCGGCGAGCTGGTCGGCGCCCACCTGCCGAAGCTGCTCGCCGACCCGTCCCGCTCGGTGCGGGAGGAGGCGGTGCCGGCCCCGACGGACGTGCACCCGGACAACCCGGGGGTCACCAGGAAACGGTTCACCGTGCCGGTCCGGATCGAGCAGAACGACCTGCTCTTCACGTTCCGCAGCGACCGGGCGGCGGTGATCCAGGAGGTGCTGGCCCGGTTCGACGGCAGCGGCACCCTGGCCGGCCGGCCGACGCCCTCCCCGGCCTTCGCCGGGCTGCTCACCGTCACCTCCAGCCGGCACATGTTCACCCAGGTCGGGCTGCCCCGGTCGGTGGCCGAGCAGAACCAACTGCCGTACGCCCGGTTCATCCAGCCCGACTCCCCGATGTGGATGGGCTTCTCCGATCAGCAGACCAACGCCTCGGGCCCGCCGGCCATCTGCACCTTCGCCGGCAACGCCTCGGCCCGGCTCACCACCGCCCGGCCCGGCGACTACCTGGACAACGGCGGCATCCAGCACCTGTCGCACGTCATCCTCGACATGCTCCAGTTCTACGACATGGCCGGCCCGGACACCCCGCCCAGCGAGAACGGCAGCTTCACCAAGCGGGTGCAGTACATGTTCCACGCGCCCCCGGTGCACCCCGGCAACGCCGACCAGCTCGCCGACGGCGGCGGGCCGTCCTTCCTGCCCGCCGAGAACCGGGGGCCGGACTACGCGGAGCGCACCGCGCGGGGCATCGGCCTGCCCCGCGGCGAGCGGCGGATGGGGCACCTGTCCACCCTCCAGCGCACCTCCCCGTGCACCTGCGGGTGGACGGTCCGGGTTTCGACGCCCTCGACGTGCCGGACGGCAGCAGCCAGCCGAAGCTGCACTTCAGCGTCTTCGTGCCCACCGCGGACTTCTTCACCCGGATGCGGCGCAGCCAGGCCGCGGTGGACCTGGCCCGCAAGCACCGGGTGGCCGAGCAGGACAACGGCCTGGAACGCTTCCTGACCTGCACCCGACGGCAGAACTTCCTGGTCCCGCCCCGGCGGCACCGGGCCTTTCCGCTGCTGGAGCTGGCCGGCTGAGCGGCGTCAGTCGAGCAGGTGGTCGCGCAGCGCGGCGAGCTGAGCGTCGGTCACCCCGGCGTGGCGCAGGTAGCCCGCCACCGATCCGTACCCTTCGCGCAGCTCGGTGAGGAAGGTCGTCATCGCCTCGGCCGGTGAGGCGAGGTACGGCGGCGGCAGTTCCGGCAGGTCCGGCATGGTGGCGACGACCCAGGCGTGGAACCGTTGCGACGCCTCGGTGCTCAGCGCGTAGTCGGCGGCGATGTCCTCGTCGGCGACGCCGAGCACCGCGAGGGTGAGCCCGCAGACGATGCCGGTGCGGTCCTTGCCGGCGACGCAGTGCACCACCACCGGCGCGTTGGCGCTGTCGGCGATCAGGCCGACCGCCTCGGCCAGCCCGGCGGTGCCGGTCCGGGCCAGGTCGGCGTACCTGTCGGCGAGGTAGCGGGCCAGATCGACGCCCGGCTCGTACTGCTGTTCGGCCCAGTCCCGGTGCTCCGGGTGGATGTGCCGGTAGGTGAGGCCGTCGTACGCCGGCACCCGGCCGTCGCGGGCCACCTCGGTGGGACGACGCAGGTCGATGACGGTGCGGATGCCGAGGGCGGTGAACGCCGCCTGGTCGGTCTCGCTGATCCGGTGCAACGAGTCGGAGCGGTAGAGCCGGCTCCGCCGGACCCGACGCCCGTCGTGGCCGGTCAGGCCGCCGACGTCGCGGAAGTTGAACAGGGCGGGGAAGGGGTTCCGGTGCGGGGTGTCAGTGGCGTCCACCCCTGACACGCTAACGGCCGGCGGGGCACCGAGGTGCCCCGCTGGCCGTCGCAGTTCGTCACATCCGGGCCGGGCCGTCCGGCGGCAGCGACGAGTAGTTCTCGCCGTAGTAGCCGCCGAGCTTGTCCCGGTAGGCCGGGTCGGCGTGGCTGGCCTCGTCGTACTCCGGGGCGGCCTTGATCTGGTCCTTGTCCCGGTCGACGTAGACCTTGCGCTCGTCGTGGTCGACGTGGTTGACGGTGCCAGCCGGCAGCATGACCTTCTTGCCGAAGATCCACGGGCCGGTGTCGACGACCAGGTAGCTGTCGTTGACCTCGTGGCTGGCGCTGTCGATCTTGCCGATGCTGCCGTCGGCGGCCTCGACCTTGTAACCGGTCAGGTCGGCGCTGGCGACGCCGGCCTCGTCGCGGTACCGCCACGGGTCGAACGCGCCGGCCGGCGCGCCGCCGGCGTAGGCGCCCTGACCACCGTCGATGACCGGGTCGGTGGTGCCGTGCGTGGTCTGCGGATCGAGCCTGTCCATGAGGTAACTCCTGTCCCGACTGTCGCAGTCGTCGCGGAGAGTGCGTTTTCCACTGTCCCGGAAACTCCTACCCGCTCGTCGGGTTCTCAACCCCGGAGTACGGAGAGGCCGGCGCCGCGTTCCCGCGGCACCGGCCCCCACCAGGCGGTACGGCTCAGGCCAGCGCGGCCTCCGCGTCCAGCACCACGGCGGCCGCGTGCACGACGGCGGCGATGCGCAGTCCCTCGTGCACCTGCTCGCGGGTGAAACCGGTGCCCCGCAGGGTCTTCTCGTGCGACTCCAGGCAGACGCCGCAGCCGGTGATCGCCGAGACGGCGAGGCACCAGAGCTCGAAGTCGCCCTTCTCCACGCCGGGCCGGGCGATGATCTGCATCCGAAGCCGGGCCGGCATCGAGGCGTACTGCTCGTCGCCGATCAGGTGCTTGGCCCGGTAGTAAACGTTGTTCATCGCCATGATCGTGGCCGCGCCCTTGGCGGCCTCGATCGCCTCCGGAGTGAGGTGGTCGGCCGCCTCGGCGGCGACCTCCCGCAGCACCACCGGGTTACGCGCGGCGACCGCGCAGGCCAGGGCGGTGCCCCAGGCCTGCTCCGGCTTCAGCGTGGAGGTGCCGACGGTCGAGCCGAGGTTGAGCTTGATGTCCTTGGCGTACCCGGGCAGCGCCGCCTTGACCGCGTCCAGCCCCACGCTCAGGCCCCGGCGCCCGCGAGCAGCGCGGTGGCGTCCAGGGTGGCCCCGCCCTTGTTCCAGTTGCACGGGCAGAGCTCGTCGGTCTGCAGCGCGTCCAGCACCCGCAGCACCTCGGAGACGTTCCGGCCGACCGAGCCGGCGGTGACCATGGCGAACTGGATCTCGTTGTTCGGGTCGACGATGAAGGTGGCCCGCTGGGCGACGCCGTCCTCGCCGAGCACGCCGCAGGCGTCGGTCAGCTCGCGCTTGATGTCGCTGAGCATCGGGAAGGGCAGCTCGCGCAGGTCGGGGTGGTCCTTGCGCCACGCGTAGTGGACGAACTCGTTGTCGACGGAGACGCCGAGGACCTGCGCGTCCCGGTCGGCGAACTCCCCGTTGAGCCGGCCGAACTCGGCGATCTCGGTCGGGCAGATGAAGGTGAAGTCCTTCGGCCAGAAGAAGACCACGCGCCACTGGCCCTCGTGGGACTTGTGGTTGATCGTCTCGAACGCCTTCTCGGCGTCCAGCGACACGCAGGCGGTGAGTTCGTACTCGGGGAAGTGGTCACCGACAGTGAGCACAGGTTCTCCTTGACAGCGGCTTGTCAGCGGCACGAGGCCGGTAACTGGATCGGTTCCAGATATTGCCTCAACCGCGTTCCCGCCGGTCGGCGGCTGGATCACTTGTGAAGTCGATCACCGGCGAGCCCGTCCTCCGGACCGGCTCGCCGTCCAGTGCGGCCACCCTCCGTCACCGTCCCGACATGTGGATTTTGCCTCCCAAAACCAGTGCCGAGGTGGCAGAGTACCGATCGTGACCAGCTCCGTCCTGATTATTGGCAGCTAGCGCGCCGGCCTCCCCCTCGCCGAGCGCGCAGACCTCCCGCATCCGCGGGGGGTCTTTTTGTTGCTCTCCCAAGGCTCGAGAAGAGGATTCCATGACCTTCCAGGTGTACGACACGACGCTGCGCGACGGCGCGCAGCGCGAGGGGCTCAGCTACTCGGTGGTCGACAAGCTGGCGGTGGCTCGCCTGCTCGACGACCTCGGGGTCGGCTTCATCGAGGGCGGCTGGCCCGGTGCGGTACCGAAGGACACCGAGTTCTTCCGGCGGGCCCGCGGGGAGCTGGACCTGAAGCACGCGATCCTGGTCGCCTTCGGCGCCACCCGCAAGGCCGGGGTGGCCGTCGAGGCCGACCCGCAGGTGCGCGGGCTGCTCGACGCGGAGACGCCGGCGGTGGCGCTGGTCGCCAAGGCGGACCTGCGGCACGTCGAGCGGGCGCTGCGGACCACCGCCGAGGAGAACCTGGCGATGATCCGGGACACCGTCACCTACCTGGTCGGCCGGGGGCGGCGGGTCTTCGTGGACGGGGAACACTTCTTCGACGGCTACCGGTACGACCCGGCGTACACCGCCGCCGTGCTGGAGACGGCGCTCGCCGCCGGGGCGGAGCGGTTCGTGCTCTGCGACACCAACGGCGGGATGCTGCCCTCCCAGGTCACCGCCGCCATCGCGGACGTCACCGCGCGCACCGGCACGGCCCCGGAGCTGCTCGGCATCCACTGCCAGAACGACACCGCCTGCGCGGTCGCCAACACCATCGCCGCGGTGGAGGCCGGCGTCCGGCACTTCCAGGGCACCGCCAACGGCTACGGCGAGCGTCCCGGCAACGCCGACCTCTTTGCGGTCGTCGCCAATCTCCAGCTCAAACTCGGGCTGCCGGTCCTGCCGGAGGGCTGCCTGGAGCAGCTGGTGCGGGTCTCGCACGCCATCGCCGAGATCGCCAACATCGCCCCCGACACCCACCAGGCGTACGTCGGGGCCGCGGCCTTCGCCCACAAGGCGGGACTGCACGCGAGCGCGATCAAGGTGGACCCGTTGCTCTACAACCACGTGGACCCGTCGGTGGTGGGCAACGACATGCGGATCCTGGTGACCGAGATGGCCGGCCGGGCCAGCATCGAGCTCAAGAGCCGTGAGCTCGGTCTGGACCTGGCCGGCCACCCGGAGGCGCTCGCCACGGTCACCAAGCGGGTCAAGGAGTTGGAGGCCGGCGGCTGGTCGTTCGAGGCCGCCGACGCCTCGTTCGAGCTGCTGGTCCGCGCCGAGCTGCCGGACCGGGCCGCGCCGCGCCCGTTCACCCTAGAGTCGTACCGGGTGCTGGTCGAGCACCGCGAGGACGGCGCGGTGGTCTCCGAGGCCACCGTGAAGATCCGGGTACGCGGCGAGCGGGTGATCGCCACCGCCGAGGGGAACGGCCCGGTCAACGCCCTGGACGAGGCCCTACGGACGGGGCTCGCCCGGCACTACCCGGAGCTGGGCGAGTTCGAGCTGGCCGACTACAAGGTCCGCATCCTGGAGGGTAGCCACGGCACCGGCGCGGTGACCCGGGTGCTGGTGGAGACCGCCGGCGCGGGCCGCGACTGGACCACGGTCGGGGTGCACCCCAACGTGGTCGAGGCGTCCTGGCACGCCCTGGTCGACGCGCTCACCTACGGCCTGGACCGGGCCCGCGTCTGAGCACCGCCCCCCGCCGGTCGGGCTGGGCTCAGCGCGCCGTCGGCAGGCGCAGCTCGGCGAGGACGGCGCGGTGGTCACTGCCCGGGAGCGGATGCACCTCGACCGCGCGGACCGCGATGCGCCGGTCGGCCAGCACGTGGTCGATGGTGACCGGCGGGATCCGGTCGCCGTCGTACGGGCCCCAGGTCCCGGCGAGCCCCGCGCCGGCCGCGTCCGCCGCGTCCACGTAGCCGGTGGCGATCAGGTCGCGCAGCGGCGCGTGGTCGAGGGTGGCGTTGAAGTCCCCGGCCAGCACGCTGAGCTGCCCGTGCGGGGTGGCCGGCGGCTGCCCACGCAGATCGGTCCACCAGTCCGGCACCACCCGGACGGCGTACGGCGAGGCCGGGTGCGCCGATTCCACCCGCAGGGGTGGCGCGCCCGGCACCGCCACGGTCCCGTATGCCTGCCGGAAGGGGAAGCCCTGGTTGCGCCGGACCCCCGCCGCGCTGAGCGGATGGCGCGAGTAGAGCCCGGAGCCGGAGGCGCCGGGCTCGGGGTGCAGCTCCCGGTAGGGCAGCAGGGCGGCCAGCCCGAGCCGGTCCAGCTCGGTGGCGATGTCCGCGGTGAACTCCTGCACGGCCAGCACGTCGACCCGCCGGGTGCGGACCAGGTCGACCAGCGCGGCCGGCTCGGCGCCGCCCAGGAGCAGGTTGGCGGTGAGCAGGCGCAGGGTCGGGCCGTCGGCCGAGGGCTGGTCGGAGCCGATGGCGCGGGGGGCCACCGCGCCGAGCAGCGCCAGGGCGGTGACCGCGGCGACCACCGCCGGTGCCCGGCGACGCAGGACGAGCGCCAGTGCCAGGGGCGCCACGGAGCCGGCGGCGACGTACGGGGTGAAGGCGACCGCCTGCACCAGCGGCCCCCGTTCCAGCCCGGCCAGCCGGAACACCGCCCAGGCGGCCGTCGGCAGCACCGCCAGCCAGCAGGCCGCCGCCGCGATCCGGGTCGTCCTGCCCGCCGTTCGATTCTCGCGCCGCACGGCGTCACCGTACCGGCCGAGCACCCGGCGCGAAGGCCCCAAAGCGATTTCGTGAACAGCCGTCAATCCACCCTTTCGCAATTACCGGAGTGCGCCGAAACGACGGAACGCAATTTGACGCTATGGACCGACTGCATTTTCCGATGCCACGTTCCATGGTGGAGCTGTCGCGACTATCCGTAGTTGTCCCAGCTCAAGTCGGGTTAAGTCAATGGCCGACGGGCATTCAAGGTGCGCTGGGAGCGGATTTTCCAACCTGTCGTCGCAAGCTGCGCCCGGCTCCCGTGCAGTAGTGCTCAGCCGACCCGCGGTCGCCCCCCCGGTACCTGACGCCCAACGGCGTCTTCGTGCAGACCCGCAGCTCGACCGGATCCGCCGCGGACAAGCCGTTCCACCTGGTCATCCACAACTGACCCGCCACGGCGGGGGTCGGTGCCGTCTGGGTGGGGCTGCGTGCCCGCGTACCACCCGTGCGGTTGCGGCCCGCCCGGGTTGGTCGTCCCCGTCCCGCCCGGGATGGGTCGACGAGGCGCTGATAATCCCACGTTTGTCCGCCCGTCGGCACGGGAAGCAAGCACCGTGACGGACATCTCGGACACCCTGACCAGCGTGCCCAGCCCGGTCGATGCCGACGCGAGCGGCGTCGAGCTGGAACAGACTCTCTTCGAGGTCAAGCGCGTGATCGTGGGGCAGGATCGCCTCGTCGAGCGCCTGCTCATCGCCCTCGTCGCCGACGGGCACTGCCTGCTGGAGGGCGTGCCGGGAGTGGCGAAGACCCTCGCGGCACAGACCCTCGCCACGGTCGTCGGCGGCACCTTCTCCCGGATCCAGTTCACCCCCGACCTGGTTCCCTCCGACATCGTCGGCACCCGGATCTACCGGGCCTCCACCGAGCGCTTCGACGTCGAGCTGGGCCCGATCATGGCGAACCTGGTGCTCGCCGACGAGATCAACCGCGCTCCGGCGAAGGTGCAGTCGGCGCTGCTGGAGGCGATGGCCGAACGGCAGGTCTCGATCGGCGGCCGGAGCTGGCCGGTGCCCGACCCGTTCCTGGTGCTCGCCACCCAGAACCCGATCGAGTCGGAGGGCGTCTACCAGTTGCCCGAGGCGCAGCGTGACCGGTTCCTCATGAAGATCGTGGTGGGCTACCCGACCGACGCCGACGAGTTGGCCATCCTCTACCGGATGAGCACCGACCGGCCGACCGCGCGACCGGTGCTCGACCCGACGCGCCTGCGGGATCTCCAGCGCCAGGCCGGTCAGGTCTTCGTCCACCACGCACTCGCCGAGTACGTCGTCCGGCTCATCCTCGCCACCCGCGACCCGGGCCGATTCGGACTGCCGGAGATCGCGCCCCTGCTGGCGTACGGGGCGAGCCCCCGGGCCACCCTCGGTCTGGTCGCCGCCGCCCGCGCCCAGGCGCTGATCCGGGGCCGGGAGTACGTGCTGCCGGAGGACGTCCGGGACCTGGCCGTCGACGTGCTCGCCCACCGCCTGGTGCTCTCCTTCGACGCGGTGGCGGACGGCATTGCCGCCGAGACGGTGATCCGCCGGTTGATCGAGGCGGTGCCGCCGCCCCGGGCCGTGCACGGCCACCCCGGGACGGCGGCCGACCTGGCGGCGGCATGAGGCGCCGGGCGGCACCCGTCCTGCCCGAGCCGACCCTGGCGGACCTCACCCCCGACCAGCGACTGCGCCGGCTGGAGCTGACCGTCACCCGCCGGCTCGACGGGCTGTTGCACGGCCAGTACCAGGGCCTGCTGCCCGGGCCGGGCAGCGAGGCGGCCGGCAGTCGGGAGTACCGACCCGGTGAGGACGAGGTGCGCCGGATGGACTGGGCGGTCACCGCCCGGACCACCGTCCCGCACGTCCGCGAGGTCGACGCCGACCGGGAGCTGACCACCTGGCTGCTGGTCGACGCCAGCCCCAGCATGGAGTACGGCACCGCCACACTGGACAAACGCGAGCTGGCGGTGGCCGCGGTGGCGGCGGTGGGATTCCTCACCGCGGGCATCGGCAACCGCCTCGGCGCGCAGGTGCTCGCCCCGGACGGCCTACGTCGGTTCCCGGCCCGGGGAGGGCGCACCCACCTGCTCGGCCTGTTGCGCGCCCTGCTGGCCGCGCCGCGGGCCGCCGACGCGTCGCCCGCCTCGCCGACCCTCGCCGACGGGCTGGCCGGCGTGCAGCGGACGGCCGCCCGGCGGGGCCTGGTGGTGGTGATCTCCGACTTCCTCGACGGGCTGCCCGACGAGCCGGACGCCGCCCCGCCGTGGGAGGCGGCGCTGCGCCGGCTCGCCGTCCGGCACCAGGTGCTCGCCGTCGAGGTGACCGACCCGCGCGAGCTCGAACTGCCGGACGTCGGCCTGGTCACCCTGGTCGACCCGGAGACCGGCCGGCACCGCGAGGTGTGGACCGGCGACCCGAACCTGCGCGAACGGTACGCGCAGGCCGCCGCCGCCCAGCGCGACCAGGTGCGCCAGGCGCTGCGCCGCTCCGGCGCCGCCCACCTGGCGCTGCGGACCGACCGGGACTGGGGCGCCGACATCGTGCGCCACGTGCACGCCCAGCGTCGGCTGGCGGCCGCCCCGGCCGGGAGCCGGGGAGGTGCCGCATGACCTGGCAGTCGCCGGGCCGGCTCTGGCTGCTGCTCGGCGTGGCCGCGCTCGTCGTCGGTTACCTGGTGATGCAGCGGCGGCAGAGCCGGTACGCCGTCCGCTTCACCAACCTGCGTCTGCTGGACCGGGTCGCGCCGCAGCGGCCGGCCTGGCGCCGGCACGTGCCGGCGGGTCTCTTCCTCGCCATGCTCGCGCTGCTGGTGGTCGGCTTCGCCCGGCCCAGCGCCGAGGTGCGGGTGCCCCGGGAACGGGCCACCGTGATGGTGGCGGTGGACGTCTCCACCTCGATGCTCGCCGGCGACGTCGACCCGGACCGGCTGACCGCCGCCAAGGATGCCGCCCGCCGGTTCGTCGACGCCCTGCCGGACGAGTTCAACGTGGGACTGGTCGCCTTCGCCGGCAGCGCGGCGGTGCTGGTGCCGCCGAGCATCGACCGGGACGCGCTGCACGAGGGGATCGGCCGCCTGGCCGAAGGGATCACCGGCGTCCAGGGCACCGCCATCGGGGAGGCGATCAGCACCTCCCTCGGCGCGGTGAAGAGCCTGGACGCCAAGGCCGCCAAGGATCCACCGCCGGCCCGGATCATCATCCTCTCGGACGGGGCGAACACCTCCGGGATGGACCCGATGGAGGCCGCCGCCCAGGCCGTCTCGGCCAAGGTCCCGGTGCACACGATCTCGTTCGGCACACCGTCCGGTTTCGTCGACCGGGGCGGGCGGGCGATCCGGGTGCCGGTCGACGGCCAGACCCTCAAGGCGGTGGCCGAGGAGACCGGGGGCGGTTTCCACGAGGCGACCAGCAGCGCCGAGCTGCGTGCCGTCTACGAGGACATCGGCACGTCGGTCGGCTACCGCAAGGAGCGGCAGGACGTCTCCGCTCGCTTCATCGGCCTCGGGCTGGTCTTCGCCATGGGCGCGGCCGCCGGATCGCTGCGGTGGTTCTCCCGGCTGCCCTGAACCGCGGCGCCGGCGACGGCAGCACGACACGTGAGGAGCCAGGTATGGCAGTGCAGACCGGACTCGGCGAGCCGCGCGGCCCGTGGTTCGTCTCGCCGGAGCTGGACCCGGACGGGCGCGGGCGCGGGGACGTACCCGGGTCGCGGCGGGGCCCGGGCGAACGGGGATGGCGCGGCCGGATGCTGACCGCGCTGGCGGTGGTGGCCCTCTCCACCGTCTCCGGCGCGGCGGCCGGCAGTTGGGTGGCCGGGCGCGACGTGCCCGGGCCGGCCGCGGCGTCGGCCGCGCCGGTGCCGGCGGAGCTGACCACCGCCGCCGAGAAGACCGTGCCCGGTGTGGTCTCGGTGATGGTCGGCGGCACGTCGGGCTCCTCGGCCACCGGCTCCGGCTTCGCCATCGACCACGAGCAGCACATCGTCACCAACGACCACATTCTGGCCCGGGGCGGCTCCGGGCCGGTCACGGTGGAGACCTCGGACGGCCGACGGTTCAGTGCCGTGGTGGTGGGCCGCGAGCCGAGCAGCGACCTGGCGGTGCTCAAGGTGCCGGCGTCGGCCGGGTTGCCGCCGCTGCCGCTGGCCAAGCCGAACTCCACCCGGGTGGGGGAGCCGGTGCTGGCGGTCGGCTCGCCGCTCGGCCTGTCCGGCACGGTGACCGCCGGTATCGTCAGCGCGCTCAACCGGCAGGTACGCATCGGCAACGGCCGGCACACCGCCGTGCAGACCGACGCCCCCATCAACCCGGGCAACTCGGGTGGGCCGCTGGTCAACGCGCGGGGCGAGGTGGTCGGGGTGAACACGGCCATCGCCACCATCGACGGCAACGGTTCGATCGGCATCGGCTTCGCCATCCCGATAGACCAGGTCCAGCAGACCGCCGACACCATCATCGGCCGGGGCGGCTGACCGCCCGGCGCGGCCCTGACCTGGGCGGGCTCGGACGGGCCGCCCGGCGGAAGGGGTGGGCTGTCGGATATCCGGCGTGGGAGCATCGGGCCATGGAAATATGACGCTGAGTATGGATACTGGCGTGGGTGGAGCAAGCTGTCATCGCGGCCCTCCTCCTGATGGGCCTGGTCATCGGCACCGGCGTCGGCGCGGCCTACGCCCGCGCGAAACGTGGCTGGACGGACTACAGGGCGGCCAAGAACATCGTCCCGGGTGCCCGGCGCACCGCCTGGTTGGCGATCCGTGCGGTCCTCACCAAGGTCGGGGTGATCGCCCTGCTGCTGGTCGGCGCGGCCGCGTACGCGGCGGCCGGCGCCGACCACGAACGGTCCGGTCCGGCGCCCACTCCGGGCGTGACCCACACCCCGAGCCCACCTCCGGGGCGCTAGCCTCGGAGCGTGGACGACGGACTGCGGGTGACCGACCGGCTCGTGGTCCCCGCCGCCGAGCTGCGGGAGCGGTTCTCCCGCTCGTCCGGGCCGGGCGGCCAGGGGGTCAACACCGCCGACTCCCGGGTGGAGCTCAGCTTCGACCTGGCCGGCTCGCCCAGCGTGCCCGAACCGCTGCGTGCCCGGGCCCTCGACCGGCTCGCCAACCGGCTGGTCGACGGCGTGCTGACCGTGGCGGCCAGCGAGCACCGGGCGCAGTTGGCCAACCGGGAGGCCGCCCGCGACCGGATGGCCGCCCTGCTGCGGGAGGCGGTCGCACCGCCCCCGAAGCCGCGCCGCCCGACCCGCCCGTCGCGGGCGGCCAAGGAGCGCCGGCTGGCCGAGAAGAAGCGCCGGTCCCAGCGCAAGCGCGACCGCCGGGTGGACGGGGACTGAGCGAGTTCAGCGGGCGGTCACCGGCCGGACGCCGGCCCGCTCGTGCCCCCGAGCCACCTCGAACGCGGTGAAGCCCAGGCAGACCACGGCGAGCACGCCCAGCGCCAGGAGCGCCGCCAGCGAGGTGGTCAGTGGCAGCAGGGCCGCGACCACGACCGTCTGGACCAGCCGGGCCGGCCGGATTCGTCCCGTCATCCGCCAGCGGAACGCGAGGTCGCCGAGCAGATAGAGCAGCACCCCGGCGAAGAGCGCCACGTGGCCCACCAGGTACGGCGGCGGCCCGAACTCGAAGAAACCCCGGCTGCCCAGCACCGACATGGTCTTGCGCAGGCCGAGCGAGACCAGCACGATCCCGGCCACCATCGGCAGGTGCAGCCAGGTGTACGCGTCGCGGGCCAGTCGGGTCCGGCGGGTGCCCCCGGTCGCCGCCAGGGTCCGTTCGCCTTCGGTGCTGTCCCAGCCGAAGTAGATCCACCACAGGCTGGCCAGCAGGGCGGTGCCCAGGACCACCGCCACGATGATCCGGGCCGAGACGGGCGTGTAGACCACCGCCGAACCCGTGGAGATCACCGCCTCGCCGAGCCCGATGATGATGATCAGGCCGTGCCGGTCGGTCCAGTGCTCCGCCGAGCCGATCCGCAGGTGTCGCAGGCCGATCCGGGCGTTTCCGGCGAAGTCGATCGCGATGGCCAGCAGCCACAGTCCGAGCTGTGCCGGGGTGAAGTCGCGGATGTCGTCGACCGGGCGGGGCAGCAGCGCCGCGGCCAGCAGCAGGGCCAGCGCGAGCAGCGTCGGCAGGGCGGTGCCCGCCGGTGGCGTCCGCCAGCCCGGAGCCTGCCACGCCAGCAGCCCGAACGCGGCCAGGTGCAGCAGGCGGATGACCGCGTAGCAGCCGACGAAGACCAGCGGCCCCGGGAGGCCACCGAGCGCGCCGACGAACGCCTGCGGGCTGGCCAGGGTGATCAGCGCGGTCAGCCCGACCACCGTGACCATCACCAGGCGCACCACCGCGGTCTCCGAGCGGACCACCGCGGCCAGCCAGGCGTATCCGGCCCAGGCGAGCCAGAGCACGGTGAGCACGAGCAGCCCCCGGCCCAGGCCGCGCCAGGTCGGATCGTCGGCCATCAGCGCGGCCACCTGGAGGAACGCATACACGAAGACCAGGTCGAAGAAGAGCTCCTTCGGGGTCACCCCGGCCTGCTCGTGCACCGGGGCGATCTGCGCGTGCAGCCGCCGGTGCCGGTGCCGGAAGACCGTCGCGTCGGCCAGCGCCATCGCGGCCGCCGCCGCGGTGAGCAGGGTCAGCTCGGCCAGCACCGGCAGGTGTGGGGCGAGCGGGGCGAGCAGCGCCACCAGCACGATGCCGAGCAACGGCGAGCGGCCCAGGAAGCGCAGCGTACGGAGCTCGAAGAGGATCAGCCCGAGCAGGTAGAGGGCCACCCCGCCGTAGAGCACCAGCGGCACGAGCCCCCGCCCCACCTCGTCGCTGTGCATCCGCAGTTCGCCGAGCGCCTCCTTCAGGCCGAGCGCCACCATGATCAGCCCGGCCATCATCGGCAGGTGCAGGAAGCTGTACGCGTCCCGGCCGAGCCGCGTGCGGCGCTCCCCGGAGACCCGCTCCAGGGACTTCTCGGCGACGAACCGGGCCACGTCGAAGTACGTCCACCAGAGGGCGCCGGCCAGCCCCACCCCGAGCAGCACCCCGGCCAGCACCGCCGGGGTCAACGGCTGGGCCACCGCCACCCCCTGGCTCAACCCCACCGAGATGATCGTCTCGCCGAACCCGATCAGGACGATCAGGCTGTGCCGCTCCGCCCAGTACGGGATCGAGGTGATCCGCCACAGGCCCGACCCGACCAGTAGCGCCCCGCCGTACTCGACGACGATCGCGCAGGCCACCAGCGCGAAACGGGCCCACTCCCGGGCCACCGGGTCCTCGATCCGGCCGGGCACCGTGGCGGCGGCGAGCAGGAACAGGGCACCGGCCAGCGCCAGTGGCCAGGCCTGGAGGAACAGCCGGCGACCCCGCCCCGGGCCGGTCCCGGCCAGCGTGGCGACCCCCAGCACGGTGGCCCGGACGAACAGGTAACCCATCGCGAACACCACCGGCCCGGACAGCCCGCCGGGGCGGTCGAGGAACGCCTCCCGAACGGTCAGCCCCAGTACGAACATGGCCGCGCTGAGCCCGAACATCACCACCGGCATGACGCCCCGGTCCAGCCGGAGGGTGTTGCCGAGCCAGGCGAACGAAGCCCAGCACCACCAGAGCAGCACCAGCAACAGCAGGCCGCGCGGCAGCCCCGCCGGGTTGAGCTGCTCGGCCGTGACGCCGGTGACGTTGAGAAAGGCGAAGACGAAGATCAGGTCCAGGAAGAGCTCCAGCCGGCTGACGCTCCCGTCGCCGGCCAGCTGGATCCGACCGACGCCGCCCACCACCTCACTCTGCCCAACCGGCGGGAGGGCTGGCCGGTGATCGCGCGAAGCGGGCGCCGGCCGGGTGAAAAGGGATTGAGGCGGCCCCGTCGGCCCGCTCAGAATTCGCCGCGTGCCGACCGACTTCTCGATCAAGCCCACGCTCACCGGCGAGCGGGTGCTGCTGCGCCCGTTCACCGCCGCCGACGCCGACACCTTCCAGGCGATCCTGGCCGACCCGGAGGTGGTCCGGCTGACCGGCAGCCCGCGGCAGGAGCGGTTCGACCTGGACCGGTTGCGCGACTGGTACGGCAGCCGCAGCGCCCAGACCGACCGGCTCGACCTGGCCGTGGTGGACCGGGCCACCGGGGACTGCGTCGGCGAGGTGGTTCTGTACGAGTGGGACCGGCACAACGACAACTGCACCTTCCGCACCCTGGTCGGCCCGGCCGGCCGGGACCGCGGGCTCGGCACGGAGGCGACCCGGCTCATCGTCGGATACGGCTTCGAGCAGCTCGGCCTGCACCGGATCGGGCTGCACGTGTTCGTGTTCAACCCGCGGGCCCGCCGGGTGTACGAGAAGGTCGGCTTCGTGGTCGAGGGCGTGGAGCGGCAGGTGCTGCGCGACGGCGACGGCTGGGCGGACGCCGTCATGATGTCGATCCTCGCCCCGGAGTGGATGCGGCACCGGGGGTGTCCGGAGGGCTGAGCCCGCAGCGCGGGACCGGGTTGAGCGCGCGGCGTTGAACCGCTTCAATACCTACGGGAGCGCCGGGCCGTCACCGACCACCACGTCACGTGACAGGAGTCCCGTCCTCATGCCCCGTACACCCGTGCGCGCCGCCCTGACCGCGGTCGCCGCCCTCCTGCCCGCCCTCGCCCTCGGCTTCGCCCTCATGCCGACGGCGCCACCGGCCGCCGCGGCCGTCACCCCGGTCCGCGTCATGCCGCTCGGCGACTCCATCACCGGGTCGCCGGGCTGCTGGCGATCGGTGCTCTGGAACCGCCTGCAGAGCACCGGGTACACCGACGTCGACTTCGTCGGCACCCTCGGCCCGCAGGGCTGCGCCCTGCCGTACGACGGGGACAACGAGGGGCACGGCGGTTACCTGGTGACCAACGTGGCCAACCAGGACCTGCTGCCCGGCTGGCTCGCCGCCACCCGTCCGGACGTCGTACTGATGCACTTCGGCACCAACGACGTGTGGAGCAACATCGCGCCCGCCGCCATCCTGACCGCGTACTCCAAGCTGGTGGACCAGATGCGGGCCAGCAACCCGGCGACGGCCGTGCTGGTCGCGAAGATCATCCCGATGAACCCGAGCAGCTGCCCCGAGTGCGGCCAGCGGGTGGTCGCGCTCAACTCCGCCATCGACGGCTGGGCGGCGGGAAAGACCGCGGCTGCCTCGCCGGTCGTGGTGGTCGACCAGTGGACCGGCTTCGACACGGCCACCGACACCTACGACGGGGTGCACCCGAACGCGGCCGGCGACCAGAAGATGTCCGACCGCTGGTACCCGGCGCTCACCGCGGCCCTGCGCCGGACCACCCCGACGCCCACCACCTCGCCGACCGGCAGCCCGAGCCCGACGGGCAGCCCCACGCCGCCGCCGACCGGCAGCCCGACGCCCACCCCGACCGGGACTCCGGCCGGCGGCTGCGCGGCGACCTACCGGACCGTCGGGCAGTGGCCGGGCGGCTTCCAGGGTGAGGTCACGGTCCGCAACACCGGCACCGCGCCGACCGCCGGCTGGACGATCCGCTTCACGCTCCCCGACGATCAGCGGATCACCCAGGCGTGGGGCGCGGAGGTGACGCAGAGCGGCACCGCGGTGACCGCCCGGAACGTGAGCTGGAACGGGGCTCTGTCCCCGTCCGCCGAGACCAGCTGGGGCTTCCTGGCCAGCGGCGGTCCGGTGCTGACACCGCTGGTGAGCTGCACCGCCGGCTGACCCGGGCGCGGGGCCCCCGTCGGCGAGTCCGGCGGGTCCCGGCCGGTGCCCCCGGTCGCCCGGCGCGCCCGTGATCAACTCGACGTGCGGGAAGTTGGCGTGTCGCAGCTCGTGGAAGGCACGCTTCGGCGCACCCCGAGTCGATCACGCCGTGCCGTGCCGCCGTGCCGTGCCGCCGTGCCGTGCCGCCGTGCCGCGTCGGGGCCGGCCCGGTCAGTCGGCGCCGTCGGCCAGCTCCGGCCGGTCCAGCGCGCCGAGCAGCCGGGCCCGCAGGACGGTGGCCCGATCGGCGAAGCCACGCTGGGCGGCGGCGTACTCGGCCCGGCCCTCCGGGGTCTCCACCCGCACCGGCGGATACCCGAGGCCGGCCAGGTCGTACGGGCTGGCCCGCATGTCCAGCGCGCGGATCTCCCGGGCCAGCGCGAAGCACTCCGCCACCAGCTCCGACGGCACCAGCGGAGAGAGCTTGTACGCCCACTTGTAGAGATCCATGTTGGCGTGCAGGCAGCCCGGCTGCTCCAGCGCGTGCTGGCTGTCCCGGGTCGGGGTGAGCAGGTTCAGCGGCCGGGCCGGCGGGGTGAAGAACCGGAATGCGTCGAAGTGGCTGCACCGCACGCCCCGCTCCTCGACCACCGCGGCGGTGGCCTCCGGGCTGAGCCGCAGCGGCCAGGCGTTGTGGCGCACCTCGTTCTGGGTCTGCCGGTAGACCATCGCCCACTCGTGCATGCCGAAGCAGCCGAAGTTCGCGGGGCGGCCGGCGGTCGCCGCGAGCAGCGTACGGACCCAGGTGACCGACTCGGCGCGCCGGGCGCGTACCCGATCGGTGTCGAGGGTGAGCCCGGCGGCGGTGGCCCGGTAGTCGGGGTCGAACTCGGCCGGGTCCGCGTCCCGCAACAGCACCCCCGCACCCGGGTGCCAGCGGCGCAACTGGGCGGGGCGGTGCGAGTAGTAGGTGAAGAGGAAGTCCTCCACCGGATGCTTCACCCCGGTCCGCCGGCGGGCCAGGTGCGGCGCCAGCCAGGCGTCGACCCGCTCCTCGTGGGCCCGACGCCGGACCTGCCAGTCGGCCGCGTCGAGGGCGGCGGCGGGGGCGAGGGCGGCGGTCACGGAGCCAAGGGTACGACCGCCGCCCGCCCCCGATCAGGGCACGTCCACCCGGACCCCGGCCGAGAACACCCCGCTGCGCAGCTCCAACTGCTTCGGCGGGTCGTCGCCGTGCAGGGTGAAGACCAGCGGCAGGAGCACCCGGCTGCCCGCGGCGACCGGCTTGGCGAAGACGTCCCGGCCGAGGTTGGCCACCTGGGTGGCGTCCTCGTCGGTGGACACCCAGTCGCCGCCCGGCAGGTAGGCGCGCTGCAACTGGCCGTGCCAGGTCTGCTCGGCCGGGGTGAGGTTGCGCACCCCGACCGTGGCCAGGCACTGCCGGCTACCCGGCCTGGCCATCGGCAGGTTCGCGGCGCCGCAGGCCACCCGGTAGACGGTGAACTCGAACGCCGCCTCGCGCAGCGGGACCCCGAGCGCTCCGGAGACGCTCCTGCCCATCCACGCGCCGCTGGTCGGCTGTTTGGCGGTGTCGATCGCGGAGACCCGCTGGGTGGCCGTCCACGCCGCCGCGCCGACCACGCCGGCCAGCACCGCCGCCGCGACCCCGACCATCAGCCAGACCGGTGGGGTGCGCCGTCGTCCCGCCACTGCGGGCATTGCCGGGCGCGGGTACACGGTGCCGCGATCCGCCGGGCCACCCGCCCCGCCCGCGACGGCCGGGCTGCCGGCGCTCGCCGCCGCCGGGCCGCCCGGCGCCAGGCCGGCCCGCTGCCGGCGTCGGCGCCACCACCACCAGAGCCCACCGACCACCACCACCAGGGCCGCGGTCAGGGCGGCCAGCAGCACCGGCGGGCGTCGCCAGGCGGGCGCCGCCGCCACCTTCGCCGCCGGGATCACCCCCGGGCCCGTCCAGGTCGCCGTGGCGCAGTCGTACGGCCGGGTGCCGTCGGTGCCGTACACGCAGGCGGGCGCGGTCACCGACCGGCCCTGGGTGGTGGTGCTGAGCGCGGTGTGCAGCGTCGTGGTGCTCTGGGCCGGCAGCCGCAGTCGCCAGGTCACCTCGTTGGCCCCGGTCGATCCGATCGGGGTGGTGGCCCGGCCGCCGCCGGTCACCGTGGTCGCCCGCGCGCCGGTGGGCAGCTCCTGCCGCACGGTCGTCTCCACCATGCTGTTCCCGGCGTTGCGCACCTGGATCCGGTATCCCGGCGCCGGGGTGCCGGCCGCGGTCACCGCCACGGTGACCGGCGGCGTCGACAGCTGGATCGGTGCCGCCTTCGTCGGGGCCACCGCGGGCGGGGCCGCCGGCACGCCGGTCGGGATCGGGGTGGCGCGTTGCGCTGGTGCCGCGGGCGCCGGGTGCGCGGGCGCGGCCACCGCCCGGGGTGCCGTCGCCGGTAGCGCCGGTACGGCGGCGAGGACGCCGAGGCAGTTCACGATCACGGCCAGGGCCCTGTGGTGTCGTCTCGATGCAGGCATACGAACGAACCTCCGGACCCGAAGCTATGGGCCGGGGCCCGCCGGGCGGGTACGAAGCCGCCAATCCCGCCCCGGTCGGCGCGGGTCGGCGTATCGTGGCGGGCCCGCCGACCCGGCTGCGGCGGGCCCGGCCGCGTCCGGCGTGGCCGGGCGGGTCGCCGGGGATAGATTGGCGGCGTGCGTATCGCTCGTTTCGCTCATGCCAAGGGAATGTCGTTCGGGGTCGTCGAGGGCGAGCCGGAGGCCGGGCCGCAGGGCCTGACCATCGCCGAGATCGACGGGCACCCGTTCGGCCAGATCCAGTTCTCCGGTGCCCGTTGGGCGCTCTCCGACGTCCGGCTGCTCTCGCCGATCCTGCCGAGCAAGGTGGTCTGCGTGGGCCGCAACTACGCCGAGCATGCCGCCGAGCACGGCAGCGAGGTGCCCAAGGAGCCGTTGCTCTTCCTCAAGCCCTCCACCTCCGTCATCGGCCCCCGGGACGCGATCCGCCTGCCGGTCTTCTCCAAGCACGTGGAACACGAGGCGGAGTTGGCCGTGGTCATCGGCGCTCCCGGGGCGCGCCGGGCCGACCGGGCCGCCGCCGAGCGGGCCATCTTCGGCTACACCTGCGCCAACGACGTCACCGCGCGGGATCTCCAGCGCTCCGACGGGCAGTGGACCCGGGCCAAGGGCTTCGACTCGTTCTGCCCGATCGGTCCGTGGATCACCACCGGCCTGGACGTCTCCGACCTGGAGATCCGCTGTGAGGTGGGTCGCAACCCGGAGGAGATGGAGGTCCGCCAGCTCGGCCGGACCAAGGACATGGTCTTCGACGTTCCGGCCCTGGTGTCGTACATCTCCCACGTGATGACGTTGCTCCCCGGTGACGTGGTGCTGACGGGCACCCCGGCGGGGGTTAGCCCGCTCACGGACGGGGATACGGTCACCGTGCGGATCGAGGGGATCGGTGAGCTCACCAACCCGGTGGTGCCGGTCGCCTGATGCGTCCGACGCCTCGTTTCCGCAGTTCAGGTGCGGTTCGAGGGGTTGGATTTGGCCTGTCGGCACGGGGAGGGTAAAGTTCATTCCCGGCGCCGCAAGGGGCCAATGGGGTATGGGGTAATTGGCAGCCCGACTGATTCTGGTTCAGTTAGTCTAGGTTCGAGTCCTGGTACCCCAGCGCAGCCGCGGATTCGCGAGAATCCCGGACGCTGGATTCTGGCGGAGTTCCGCTCCGCTCCTCGCGAGAGGGGCGGCGGATGATCTCTGATAGAGTGCAGCTTCCTCGCCCCGGATCGGGCGGGGGAGCAGGAAGTTCTGGCCCCGTCGTCTAGCGGCCCAGGACGCCGCCCTCTCAAGGCGGTAGCGCCGGTTCGAATCCGGTCGGGGCTACAGCGCTGACAGCCCGTCCCACCTGGTGGGGCGGGTTGTTTCGTGTCCGCGCCGCCCGCTCCGGCGTCCGGTCGCCAGTCACCCGGACAAGGGTGACCCCCCTCGGCCGGCCCGTGGCGGTGCCGATAGACTACTGCCGCACCGCTCGTCAGGGTGCTGAAGCAGGAAAAGTGCCTGGCCCCGTCGTCTAGCGGCCCAGGACGCCGCCCTCTCAAGGCGGTAGCGCCGGTTCGAATCCGGTCGGGGCTACCACACCGACGGCCCGTCTCGCTCAGCGAGACGGGCCGTTCGTGCTGGTCGGTCGACTCGGCCTGCGGCATGCCGGCGGGCCCGTGGGGTGGCGGACGCACCGGCCCCCGGCAGGTCGAGCCGATCAGCCGGGCGGTATCAGAGGCCGGAGAGGCGTTGGCCGGCCCGGACGACCGCCATGGCGTGGCGTTCGCCGGGGCGGCGGCCGAGGCGCTCGATCGGGCCGGAGACACTGATCGCGGCGATGACCCGGCCGGTCCGGTCGCGGATCGGGGCGGAGACGCTCGCCACCCCGGCCTCCCGCTCGGCAACGCTCTGCGCCCAGCCGCGACGGCGCACCTCGGCGAGGGTACGGCCGGTGAACTTGGAGCGGGGCAGCAGCGGCATGACCGCCTCCGGCGGCTCCCAGGCCAGCAGGATCTGCGCCGCGGAGCCGGCCGTCATCGGCAGCACCGAGCCGACCGGGACGGTGTCCCGCAGGCCGCTGGCCCGTTCGGCCGCGGCCACGCAGATGCGCTCGTCGGCCCGGCGCAGGTAGAGCTGGGCGCTCTCCCCGGTGGCGTCGCGCAGCGCGGCGAGCAGCGGTTCGGCCGCGGTCAGCAGCACGTCCGGCGCGGCGTTGGCCAGTTCGCCGAGCCGGGGGCCCGGGCGCCAGCGGCCCTGGGTGTCCCGGACCAGCATCCGGTGGATCTCCAGCGCCTGTGCCAGCCGGTGCGCGGTGGCCCGGGGCAGCTTGGTGCGTTCAACGAGTTCGGCCAGGCTGGCGCCGTCGACACAGGCGGCCAGGATGACCACCGCCTTGTCGAGAACGCCGACACCGCTCATACTGTGTCCCACAAGCCGAAATTTACCTCCCAGAATTTAGGATGTCCAGATGGTGGGAGTCACTCAACCGAGGACCCTGGCCGAGAAGGTCTGGGACGCGCACGTCGTCCGCTCCGCCGACGGCGAGCCGGATCTGCTCTTCATCGACCTGCACCTGCTGCACGAGGTCACCAGCCCGCAGGCGTTCGACGGCCTGCGCCTCGCCGGCCGCCCGGTGCGGCGCACCGACCTGACGATCGCGACCGAGGACCACAACACCCCGACCGGATACGACGACCCGGCGTTCCGGTCCCGGCGCGGCGACCTGCTCACCATCGCGGACCCCACCTCCCGCACCCAGATCGAGACGCTGCGCCGCAACTGCGCCGAGTTCGGCGTACGGCTGCACCCGCTCGGCGACGAGAACCAGGGCATCGTGCACGTGATCGGCCCGCAGCTGGGGCTCACCCAACCGGGCATGACGATCGTCTGCGGCGACTCGCACACCGCCACCCACGGCGCGTTCGGCGCGCTCGCCTTCGGCATCGGCACCAGCGAGGTCGAGCACGTGCTGGCCACCCAGACGTTGCCGCAGGCCCGGCCGAAGACCATGGCGGTGAACGTCAGCGGCCGGCTCGCCCCGGGTGTCACCGCCAAGGACCTGGTGCTGGCGCTGATCGCCCAGATGGGCACCGGCGGCGGGCGCGGGCACGTCGTGGAGTACCGGGGCGAGGCTATCCGCGACCTCTCCATGGAGGGCCGGATGACCATCGCCAACATGTCCATCGAGTGGGGCGCCAAGGCCGGCATGATCGCGCCGGACGAGACCACCTTCGCGTACCTGAAGGGGCGGCCGAACGCGCCGCAGGGGGCCGACTGGGACGCCGCGGTGGCCTACTGGAAGACGCTGCCCACCGATGAGGGCGCCACCTTCGACACCGAGGTGACCCTGGACGCCGGCCGGATCACCCCCTTCGTCACCTGGGGCACCAACCCCGGTCAGGGCGTGCCGCTCGGCGCGGCCGTGCCGGACCCGGAGGAGTTCGTCACCGAGCCGGAGCGGGTCGCCGCCCGCCGGGCCCTGGAGTACATGGACCTGAAGGCCGGCACCCCGCTGCGCGACCTCGCCGTGGACGTGGTCTTCGTGGGTTCCTGCACCAACGGCCGGCTGGAGGACCTGCGGGCCGCCGCCGACGTGCTGCGCGGGCACCAGGTGGCCGACGGCGTACGCATGCTGGTGGTTCCCGGCTCGGCGGCGGTTCGCGAGTCCGCCGAGGCGGAGGGCCTGGACAAGGTCTTCACCGACGCCGGCGCCGAGTGGCGCTTCGCCGGCTGCTCCATGTGTCTCGGGATGAACCCCGACACGCTGAAGCCGGGCCAGCGCTCGGCCTCGACCTCCAACCGCAACTTCGAGGGCCGCCAGGGCCGGGGTGGGCGCACCCACCTGGTGTCCCCGCCGGTCGCCGCCGCCACCGCCGTGGCCGGCCGGCTGGCCGCCCCCGCCGACCTGTAGAAGGGCAGCCGATTCCGATGGACAAGTTCACCACCCACACCGGCACCGCCGTGCCGCTGCGCCGATCCAACGTGGACACCGATCAGATCATCCCGGCCGTGTACCTCAAGCGGGTGACCCGGACCGGTTTCGCCGACGGGCTCTTCAACGCGTGGCGGGAGGATCCGTCATTCGTTCTGAACGATCCCGCCCATTCGGGTGCGTCGATTCTCATCGCCGGTCCCGAGTTCGGCACCGGCTCCTCGCGGGAGCACGCCGTCTGGGCGCTGCGGGACTGGGGCTTCCGGGCCGTGATCTCTCCCCGCTTCGGTGACATCTTCCGGGGCAACGCACTCAAGGAAGGGCTCCTTCCGGTGGAGCTCGAATTGAAAGCCGTGGAAGAACTCTGGGATCTGGTGGAATCCGAGCCAACCACCCCGATCACGGTCGACCTCACGGCCCGCCAGGTCCATGCCGGGGACGCCACCTGGGCCTTCCCGCTGGACGAGCACAGCCGCTGGCGGCTGTTGGAAGGCTTGGATGACATTGGACTCACCCTTCGCCACGAGGCCGAGATCGGCGCGTACGAGGCGTCCCGGCCGTCGTTCCTGCCCTCGGTCGCCTGACCGCAGATAGCTTTTCGCCCCCACCGGCCCCGCTGGTGGGGGCGAATCCGTTACGACACAAGGGCTTTTTTCCACCGAATGTTTGTGTCCAGGCAGCACAGGGCATACCGTGCGCGCAGAATGGCTCGCGTCGAGTCAGTTGCACAATCGGGAGGAAGTCGTGAACAAGGCCGAGCTCATCGAGGCGCTCGCTGTTCGCCTGGGGGACCGGAAGACGGCGACGGCCGCGCTCGACGCGGTCCTCGCCGAGGTCCAGGGGGCGGTCACCAAGGGCGAGAAGGTGGCAATCACCGGATTCGGAGCGTTCGAAAAGCGCGTCCGAGGTGCCCGAACAGCGCGTAATCCGCGGACCGGCGAGGCGGTGAAGGTCAAGAAGACCTCCGTCCCGACGTTCCGCCCGGGTGCCGGTTTCAAGGAGATGGTGGCCAGCGGCAAGGTGCCGAAGGCCACGGCCGCCGCCAAGAAGACCGCCGCCGCGGCGGCCAGGACCACCGGGGCCAAGGCGGCCGCGGCGAAGAAGACCACCACGGCCGCCGCCGCCAAGAAGGCCGCGCCGGCG
>NZ_JBJZOG010000058.1:0-45631 GCF_047200535.1 Micromonospora mangrovicola
GGTGATCCAGTGAGCTCCCCCACCGCCACCCCGCACAGCGGCGTGATGGATCCGGAGCTGCGCGCCGCCATCGGGCGGATCGCGCGGGTCCCGCAGCTTCTGGTCGCCTGCGACTACGACGGCACCCTCGCGCCGATCGTCGAGGACCCGAGCAAGGCCGTACCGCTGCCGGAGTCGGTGGCCGCGGTGCGCGCGCTCGCCTCGCTGCCGCAGACCAGCGTGGCGGTGGTCTCGGGCCGTGCGCTGCGCGACCTGGCCGCGCTCTCCCGGCTGCCCAGCGAGGTTCACCTGGTCGGCAGCCACGGCTCCGAGTTCGACATCGGCTTCGTCGAGCGGCTCACCCCCGAGCTGATCGCGACCCGGGCGCGGCTGCGCGACACGCTGCGCGAGATCGCCACCGCCCACCCCGGCGTACGGCTGGAGCGCAAGCCGGCCAGCGTCGCCGTGCACACCCGCGGGGTGGACCCGCAGATCGCCGCGTCCGCCGTCGAGGCGGTCCGTAGCGGCCCCGCCACCTGGGACGACGTCACGGTCACCCAGGGCAAGGAGGTCATCGAGCTGTCCGTGGTGGCCACCCACAAGGGCACCGCGGTGGACCAGTTGCGGACCCAGCTCGCGGCCAGTGCGGTGCTCTTCATCGGTGACGACGTCACCGACGAGAACGCCTTCGGCAATCTCCACGGCCCGGACGTCGGCATCAAGATCGGCCCGGGCGACACCCAGGCCGACTACCGGGTGGCCGAGCCGATCGAGGCGGCCCGGGCGCTGGGTCTGCTGCTGGAGACCCGGCGGCACTGGCTCTTCGGCGAGCGGGCGGTGCCCATCGAGCGGCACTCGATGCTCGCCAACGGGCGGACCGTCGCGCTGGTCACCCCGGAAGCCAAGATCACCTGGCTCTGCCACCCGAAGCCCGACTCGGCGGCGATCTTCGCCGACCTGGTCGGCGGCAGCCCGGCCGGGCATTTCACCGTCGGCCCGGAGCGCGGCGGCATCCCGCTCGGCCAGCGGTACCGCAGCGGCACGATGACCGTGGAGACCCGCTGGTCGGGGCTGACCGTCACCGACTGGCTGGACCTGCCGGCCCGGGAGACCACCCCGGACGGCCCGGCGATCGTCACCGGCGACTCGACCCTGGTCCGGGTCCTCAGCGGCACCGGACGGGCCCGGATCGAGTTCGCCCCGCGCCCCGAGTTCGGCCAGGTCGCGGTGCAACTCCAGCCGCTGGACGACGGGCTGCTGGTGCTCGGCTCCAACGAGCCGGTCGCGCTCTACGCGCCCGGCGTCACGTGGGACGTCACCAACGACGGCGGGTACGAGACCGCCAAGGCCGTGGTGGACCTCTCGGCCGCGGGCGGCCAGGTGGTGCTGGAGCTGCGCTTCGGCACGCAGAGCCTGGAGCACCATCACGTCCCGATTCACGATCGGCAGGTCAGCGCCGAGCAGCCGTGGAAGGGCTGGGTGGCCGGGCTGCGGCTGCCCGGCAGCGCCCGGGACCTGGTGGCCCGCAGCGCGCTCACCCTGCGCGGGCTCTGCCACGAGCCCAGCGGCTCGATCCTGGCCGCGGCGACCACCTCTCTCCCGGAGGAGTTGGGCGGCGTCCGGAACTGGGACTACCGCTACTGCTGGCTGCGCGACGCGGCGATGACCGCGCGGGCGCTGGTCGACCTCGGCTCCACCGAGGAGGCGGAGGCGCTGCTGCGCTGGATCGACGGCGTGGTCGAGCGGACCGGCGGGCACCCCGAGCGACTGCACCCGCTCTACACCGTCGACGGGTACGAGCTGGGCGCCGAGGCGGTCATCGACACCCTGCCCGGGTACGCCGGCTCCCGGCCGGTCCGGGTCGGCAACCTCGCCAACCACCAGCTCCAGCTGGACGTCTTCGGCCCGATCGCGGACCTGATCGCCGCGGTGGCCGACGCCCGGGGCTCGGTCCGGGAGGACGAGTGGCGGGTGCTGGACAACATGGTCGAGGCGGTCCGCCGCCGCTGGCACGAGCCTGACCACGGCATCTGGGAGGCCCGCCTCCCCCCGCGGCATCACATCTTCTCCAAGGTCATGTGCTGGATGACCGTGGACCGGGCGCTGCACGTGGTGCGGCAGCACGGGCACGAGGACCGGCCGGAGTGGGTGGAGCTGCGCGACCGGATCGGGTCCAACGTGCTGGAGTACGGCTGGCACGAGGAGGCCGAGGCCTACAGCGTCGCGTACGGGCACGACGAGATGGACGCCTCGTCGCTCTGGATCGGCCTGTCCGGGCTGCTGCCGGGGGACGACCCGCGCTTCCTGTCCACGGTGCTGAAGATCGAGGCGGAGCTGCGCAGCGGCCCGGTGGTCTACCGGTACCACTGGGACGACGGTCTGCCCGGCCGGGAAGGCGGCTTCCACATCTGCACGGCGTGGCTGATCGAGGCGTACCTGCGCACCGGCCGGCGGACCGACGCGGAGGAGCTGTTCGCCCAGATGATCGACACGGCGGGCCCGACCGGGCTGCTGCCCGAGCAGTACGATCCGCTCGCGGAGCGCGGGCTGGGCAATCACCCGCAGGCGTACAGCCACCTCGGCCTGATCCGCTGCGCCCTGCTGCTGGACAACATGCTCAAGCAGTGACCTGACCGGCGACGACGGCGGCCCGCGGCCTGACGGTCCCGGGCCGCCGTCCGTTTGTCCGCGCTTTGACGACTCGGTTTGCGGCAGCTCGGCTTTACCCAGTCATGGGAAGGGCCGACCTGCCGCAGCCCGGGTGTCGGTCAAGGAGTGGTGGGCGGGGTCGTGAGGGTGTGGACGACGTCTCCGACGACGACGATGGCGGGCGGGCGGAGGGCGGCGGCGGTCACGTCGGCGGCGACGTCGGCGAGGGTGGAGCGCAGCGTGCGCTCGGCACGGGTGGTGCCCTCCTGGATCACCGCCGCCGGAGTCGCCGGCGGTTTCCCGTGGGCGATCAGGGTGGCGCTGATCGCGGCCAGGTTCTTCAACCCCATCAGGATCACCAGGGTGCCGCGCAGGCCGGCGAGCGACTCCCAGCGCACCAGCGAGGCCGGCGAGTCGGGCGCGACGTGCCCGGAGACCACGGTGAACTCGTGCGCCACCGCCCGGTGGGTGACCGGCACCCCGGCCACCGCGGGCACCGCGACGGCGCTGGTCACCCCGGGCACCACGGTCACCGGTACGCCCGCCCCGGCGCAGGCCAGCAACTCCTCCCCGCCCCGGCCGAAGACGTACGGGTCGCCGCCCTTGAGCCGCACCACGGCACGGCCGGCGAGGGCCCGGTCCACCAGGATCCGGTTGATCTCCTCCTGCGTCCGGGACGGTCCGTACGGAATCTTCGAGGCGTCGACCAGCTCGACGTCGGGGCGCAGCTCGTCGAGGAGCAGCCCGGGGACGAGCCGGTCGGCGACCACCACGTCCGCCTCGGTCAGCAGCCGCCAGCCCTTGAGGGTGATCAGCTCCGGATCGCCCGGTCCAGCGCCCACCAGCGCCACCCGGCCGGGGGTGCCGCCGGTCGTACCGCCGGGCAGGTCGGGCCGGACGCTCAGCAGGTCGCGGACCGCGTCGCGGACGGTCATCGCCCGGCGGGGATCGCCGCCGCCGAGCACGGCGACGGTGACCGGGCCGTGCCGGGTGACCGCCGGGGTCCACGCGGTGGCCGCCGCCCGGTCGTCGGCGCGGACGCAGAAGATCCGGCGTTCGGCGGCGGCGGCGCTGACCGCGGCCGCGGCGGCCCGGTCGTCCACCGCGACCTGGACCAGCCAGGCCCCGTCCAGGTCGTCGGGGGCGAACCGGCGCGGCTCCCAGTGCAGCCGGCCGGCGTCGACGTGGGCACGCAGCGCCGGGGTCAGCTGGGGCGACACCAGCAGCACGTCCGCGCCGGCGTCGAGCAGTGCCGGCACCCGCCGGGTGGCCACCGCTCCCCCACCCACCACGACCACCCGCCGGCCGGCCAGCCGCAGCCCCAGTGGGTACGGGTTGCCGCTGCGCCCGCTCACTTCTCGGCCACTCCCGCCGAGTCGAAGGTGGCCACCTCGTGCAGCACCCGGACCGCGCCGGTGACCACGGGCAGCGCGAGCAGCGCGCCGGTGCCCTCGCCGAGGCGCAGCCCGAGGTCAATCAGCGGGTCGAGGCCGAGGTGCCGCAGCGCCGCCGTCGCGCCCGGTTCCGCCGAACGGTGCCCGGCGACCATCGCCCCGACCGCGTCCGGGGCGAACGCGGCGGCGGCGAGCGCGGCGCTGACCGCGATCACCCCGTCCAGCAGCACCGGCACCCGGCGGGCGGCGGCGCCCAGGATCAGCCCGCACAGCGCGGCGTGCTCCAGCCCACCCACGGCGGCCAGCACCCCCAACGGGTCCGCCGGGTCGGGGGCGTGCCGGTCCAGCGCGGCCCGCACCACACCGACCTTCCGGGCGTACGTCCGGTCGTCCACCCCGGTGCCGCGCCCGGTCGCCTCGGCCGGGTCGACGCCCGCGAAGGCGGCGATCAGCGCGGCGGCCGGGGTGGTGTTGCCGATGCCCATGTCCCCGGTGAGCAGGATGCCCGCCCCACCGTCGATCAGCTCCCCGGCCACCCGGATGCCGGTCTCCACGGCCGTACGCGCCTCGTCGCGGGTGAGCGCGGCGGTGACCGTCAGGTCGCGGGTGCCGGCCCGCACATTCGCCGCCACCAGGCGCGGACCGGCCGCGGCCGCGGCCCCGCCCACCGGCAGCGGGGTGGCCACCCCCACGTCCACCACGGTGACCGAGGCGCCGGCCTGCCGGGCGAACGCGTTGACCACCGCGCCGCCGGCCAGGAAGTTTCCGATCATCTGGGCGGTGACCTCCTGCGGCCAGGGGGTGACGCCCTGGGCGTGCACGCCGTGGTCACCGGCGAAGATCGCCACCGCGGCCGGCTCGGGCAGTGGCGGCGGGCAGGTCCCGGCCAGGCCGGCGAGGCGTACCGAGAGGGGCTCCAGGGCGCCGAGGGAGCCGGCCGGTTTGGTCAGCCGGCCCTGGAGCTCGCGGGCGGCCGCCGTGGCGGCCTCGTCGAGCGGACGGATCGCCGCGACGGTGGACTCCAACATCATGCCTCCAGGATCTCCGCCAGCACGTCGCTGAACGCGTCGGTCGTCGCCGGATCGCGCACCGCGATCCGCAGCCAGTCCGGGCCGAGCCCGGGAAAGGTGTCGCCCCGGCGTACCGCCCAGCCGTGCTCGCGCAGCCGCTCCCGCAGCGCGGCGGCACTGGGCCGGTGAACCAGGACGAATGCGCTGGCCGGGCGGCCCGCGACGCGTACGCCCGGCAGGCCGGCGAGGCGGGCCACCAGGTGCTCGCGATCGGCGGCGAGTTCGGCGGCGATGGCCCGCTCGGCCGCGACGGCGGCCGGGGCGGCGCAGGCGGTCGCGGCGGCGAGTGCCGGGGTGGAGACCGCCCACAGCGGCTGGGCCTCGGCGCACCGGGCGAGCAGGCTCGCGTCGCCGAGCAGGTAGCCGACCCGCAGCCCGGCCAGCCCCCAGGTCTTGGTGAGGCTGCGGACCACCACGAGGCCGGGCAGGTCACGACGGGCGGCGAGGGACTCGGGTTCGCCGTCGACGCCCGGGGCGATCGTGGTGTCGGCGAACGCCTCGTCGACCACCAGGACCCGGCCGGGGCGGGCCAGCGCGGCGAGCGTCTCGGCGGGGTGCAGCACCGAGGTGGGGTTGGTGGGGTTGCCGACCATCACCAGGTCGGCGTCGGCCGGCACCCGGGCCGGGTCGAGCCGGAACTCCTCGGCCGGGTCGAGCAGCACCCGCTCCACGGTGTGGCCGGCGGCTCGCAGGGCGGCCTCCGGCTCGGTGAACTGCGGGTGCACCACCACCGGTCGCCGGGCGTCCCGCAGCGCCCGGGCGAGCAGCACGAAGCCCTCGGCCGCCCCGGCGGTGAGGAGTACCTCCTCCGCGGGTCGCCCGTGCCGGTGAGCGACGGCCGCCCGGGCCGGTGCGGGGTCCGGGTACGCGGAGAGCCGGCCGAGGGCGGCGACCAGCGGATCGGCCAGCCAGTCGGGCATCGGGGCGCGACGGACGTTGACCGCCAGGTCGACCAGGCCGGGGGTGGCCTCGACGTCCCCGTGGTGCCCGAGGTCGGGCTCGTCCGGCGCGGCGGCCGGCGCGGTCCCGGTGAGCTGAGCGCGCATGTCCGCGATCCTGCCGGGAAGCCGCCGCCCGGGACAGCGGATCCCGGCGTGGGCCGCGTCACCACCACTGCGCCCGCTCGCCCGTTTATGAATTCTTCTCATTTTCGAATCGGAAATGTCATAGCTTGACCTTGTGAGCAACCGACCCCTTGCCTCCGCTGGTCGTGCCATTCCTCTCCTCCGCGCCGGACTGATCGCCGGCATCGTGGTCGCCGCCGCGGCGTACCCGCTCGCCGCCGTCACCGGCATCGGCGCCAAGGCCACCGCACACGCGGTGGAGCAGAAGACGAACATCCTGAAGACGGCGCTGCCCGCCGAGACCTCGTACGTCTACGCGCCCGACGGCAAGACGGTGCTGACGATGTTCTACGAGGAGTACCGGCAGTACACCAAGATCGACGACATGTCGCCGAACATCCAGCAGGCGATCGTCGCCGCCGAGGACAACCGCTTCTACCAGCACCACGGCGTCGACCCGAAGGGTGTGGCGCGGGCCTTCGTGTCCAACGCCCGCTCCGGCGGCGTCTCCCAGGGCGCCTCGACGATCACCATGCAGTACGTCCGGATGGCCCTGCGGGACAGCGCCACCACGCCCAAGGAGGTCCAGGAGGCCACCCAGCAGACCAGCCTGCGCAAGGTCAAGGAGATGCGCATGGCGCTGGACATCGAGAAGCACCTCAGCAAGGAACAGATCCTGGAGCGCTACCTCAACTCGGCCTACTTCGGCCACCGGGCGTACGGGATCTACGCCGCCTCGCAGATCTTCTTCTCCAAGACGCCGGCCACCCTGAGCGCGGTCGAGGCGGCCACCCTCGCCGGACTGGTCAAGTCCCCGTCGGAGTACGACCCGATCACCTCCGACCAGAAGGACGCCACCGCCCGGCGCAACTACGTCCTCGACAACATGTCCCGCCTCGGCTACCTGTCCCCGGACGCCGCCGCGCAGGCCAGGTCCGAACCGATCAAGCTCAGGCTCACCAACCCGCCGAACGACTGCGCCGCGCTCGACGAGAAGTACCGGGCCACTTGGGGCTTCTACTGCGACTATCTGAAGAACTGGTGGAGCTCCCAACCCGCGTTCGGCAGCAACCGGCTGGAACGGATGGACAAGCTGCGCCGCGGCGGCTACCGGATCGTGCTCGCCCTCGACCCCAAGATCCAGGCGTCGGCCGAGAAGTACGTGGGGGCCAAGGACGGCACCGGCAGCCCGTTCGCCAACGGGATCGTGGTGGCCGAGCCGGGCACCGGGCGGATCAAGGCGATGGCGGTGAACCGGACCTACTCGCTGGACATCAGCGAGAACCCGAGCAGCTCCAACCCGGAGGCCGGCCCGAAGGTCAAGGCGAACTACCCCAACACGGTCGCGCCGTTGCTCGGCGGTGGCACGCTCCCCGGCTACCAGGCGGGTTCGACGTTCAAGATGTTCACGATGCTCGCCGCGCTCAACTCCGGGACGAAGCTCTCCGACACCATCAACTCGCCGTTCAAGTACCAGTCGAGGGTCTACGACGGGTGGGCCCCGGTCAACGCCAGCGGCGCGATGACCGGCGTGCAGACCATGTGGTCCGGCTTCGGCAAGTCGGTGAACACCTTCTTCGTCCAGCTGGAGGAGAAGATCGGCGCGGAGAAGGGGGTGCGCATGGCCGAGCAGCTCGGGCTGCGCTGGCGTACCGACGTGGACCGCGAGCACGCCGCGCCGGACAAGGCGAACAAGTGGGGCGCGTTCACCCTGGGCGTCTCCGACGCCACTCCCCTGGAGATGGCGAACGCGTACGCCGCCGTCGCCGCCGACGGGCGGTACTGCGAGGCGATCCCGGTGAACTCGATCATGAACCGGGACGGCACGCCGGCCACGTACACCACGGCCGGCGGGGTGCAGCGGGAGATCGCCAAGCCGCGCTGCCGGCAGGTGGTCAGCGCGGACGCCGCCCGGGCGGCCACCGACGCGGCCCGCTGTCCGACCGGAGACACCCCGGCCAAGGGGGGCTGCGGCGGCTGGTCGACCGCCGACAGCGTCCGGGGCACGGTCGGCCGCCCGGTCGCCGGCAAGACCGGTACCACGGACAGCACCCGGTCCGCCTGGTTCGTCGGCTACACCGCGGAACTGGCGGCGGCGAGCTTCATCGCTGACCCCGACAATCCGTTCAACGCGGTGGGCGACGGGTTGTCCCAGGTCCCGGTGAACGCGGTGGCGATGACCCTGCGCGACGCGCTCAAGGGGCAGCCCACCCGCCAGTTCACCCCACCGTCCGACCAGATCGTCGGCTGACCCGCCGACCACCCCGACGGCTCCGGCTCGGCGCGTCCGCAGCCACGCCCCGACCGGAGCCGTCGCCCGACCGCCCGGGGGTGCGCCCGGGCTGATGGTCAAGAGGTTCGCGGCCGCTGCCCGCGAACCTCTTGACCGCTTCCCGCCCGGGTCGGCGGCGCTCAGGGCAGGTCGGCGGTGCTCGGCGCGGATCGGCCGCGCTCAGCGCAGGTCGGCGGCGACGAACGACCAGAGTTCGAGATCGACCCGGGCGCCCCGGACGAAGGCGGCGTTGCGCAGCAGGCCCTCGTAGCTGAAGCCGGCCTTCTCGGCGACCCGCCGGGAGGCCACGTTTCCCGGGGCCACCCGCAGCTCGACCCGTTGGAAACCGTGCTCCAGGATCAGCGCGATGGCCACCGCGTCCACCGCCTCGGCGGCCAGGCCGAATCCGCGGGCGTGCGGGGCGAGCGCGTACGAGACCTCGGTCAGCCGGGCGCCCCAGTCGGTGCGCCGGGTCCACAGGCAGCCGATTACCCGCTGGTCCTCCCGGCGGACCACCCCGTAGTGGTCGCCGTCGCCGCTGTCCCGGCGCTGCCGGGCCAGCTCGGTGCACCAGGCCCGCCCCTCGATCCGCCCGGAGGGGTCGGCCAACGGCAGCCAGCGCTGGGTCTGCCGGTCGGCGAACACCTCGTCCGCCGCCTCCGCGTCCCCCGCCACCAGCGGCCGCACCTCGGTGCGCGGGGTGGACACGGTCAGCGCCGGGAAGCGGCGGACGGCCACCTGCCCGATCACGCCGGGGCCTCCGCCGGGGCCGCGGCCGCCGCGACCAGCCGGGCCGCGATCTCCGGGTACGCCGCCCAGTGCGGGACGAGCTGCGACGCGTGCACGCCCCGCCAGACGAAGCCCTCCGGCGCGCCGCCCGCCCAGCTCCACGCCGCCCGCTCGCCGGCCCGCGGGGTGAGCACCGCGGCGTGCTGCTTGTGCCCGACCACGGCGGCGCCGGCCCGGGCCACCACGCTGTCGGTGGCGGCGGTCGCCTCCCGGTAGCCGATCACCAGGCCGTCCCGGCTCGTGCCGACCGCGTCGAGCACTCCGCACATCGGCAGCCCGTCCAGCTCCCGGGCCAGCCAGAGCAGGCCGGCCCCCTCGGCGATCACCGGCCGGCCGGTCCGGGCCAGCTCGGCCACCGCGATGCAGAGCCGGCGGTTGGCGGAGAGCCGGTCCGCGTACGTCTCGGGGAGCCCGCCGCCGACGACCAACCCGCGGGTCCCGGCGGGCAACGCCTCGTCGCGCAGCGGGTCGACGGTGACCACCTCGGCCCCCGCGGCGCGCAGCAGCTCCGCCGTCTCCGGGTGGCTGTAGCTGCCGCCCGGGCCGCCGGCCAGCGCGATCACCGGCCGCTCCCCGGTCGGTGGATCATCGGCCGGGGCCGGCGACCACGGCTGCACCGTCAGCGCCGGCGCGGAACGGGCCAGCCCCAGCAGCCGGTCCAGGTCGACGGTGGCGGCCACAGCCTCGCCGAGACGGCGCACCGCGCGCAGCGCCTCGGCGTCCCCCTGGACCACCAGGGCCGTCCCGTGACGGCGGGCGGGGAGCACCGGCGGCAGCTCGTGCCGGCGCAGCGCGCCGTAGACCGGCACACCGACGTCGTCGAGCGCCTCGCGCAGCATCGCCTCGTGCCGGGGCGACGCCACCCGGTTGAGGATCACCCCGCCCAACCAGAGCTGCTCGTCGTACGCCCGGAAGCCGTGCACCAGTGCGGCCACCGACTGGCCCATCGCGGCGACGTCCACCACCAGCACCACCGGGCTGCGCAGCGCGACGGCCACGGCGGCGGTGGACTCGGACTCCGGTCGGCCGGCCACCGAGTCGTACAGGCCCATGCTGCCCTGCACCAGCGCGACGTCGGCGTCGGCCGCACCGTGCGCGAAGAGCGGCGCGACCCGTTCCGGGCCGACCAGCCGAGGGTCCAGGTTCCGGCCCGGACGCCCGGCGGCCAGCCCCAGGTACGCGGCGTCCACCTGGTCCGGCCCGACCTTCCAGCCGGACACGTCCAGCCCCCGGTCGGCGAGGGCCGCGAGCAGCCCGAGGGCCAGGGCACCGGTGCCGTGCCCCGAGGAGGGCGCGCTGAGCACGACGCGCGGCACGAGGGTCATCATCGGCTCCTGGTCTGGGGTCGTTTCCGCCCGCGTGACCATACCCGCCCGGACCGACGCGCGGCGGCCGCCGACCGGCCGGGTCCGCGGCGCGGCATCCGCCCCGCCCCTCTCCCGTGCCGGCCGCCAGACAATCCGGCTCCCGGACCGGCTCGCGGGCCGGCGCGGGCCGGTGGCGCCGCTCACACGGGTAGCCTTGGCAAACGTGTACCGGTTCCTGCTGACCCCGCGCTGGCTGGGCTATCTCGCGCTGACCCTGGTCGCCGCCGCGTTGATGGTGTTCCTCGGCAACTGGCAGCTGGACCGCTACCGCGGCCGTACCGCCATCAACGAGCGGATCGACGTCGGGTCGACGATGGCCCCCGCGCCGCTGCGCGCCGCCCTGCCCGCCCCGGGCGGCGGCCCCGGCAGCATCGGGCCGGCCCCGGCCGAGCGGCTGACCTGGACCAAGGTGACCGCCACCGGCCGGTACGACACCGCGAACCTGGTCCTGGTCCGCGCCCGTACCGTCGACAGCGAGGTCGGCTTCGAGGTGCTCACCCCGCTGGTGCTCACCGACGGCAGCGCCGTACTGGTGGACCGGGGCTGGATCCCGCCGGCCCCGGACGGCAACGCCACCACCCAACCGCAGGTACCGGCCGCGCCCACCGGCGACGTCACGGTCACCGGCCGGGTGGTGGCCGGCGAGAGCGGCGGCGGCGCGGTCGACCGGCGCGCGGGCAAGCTGGAGACCCGGCGGATCAACATCCCGCGGATCGCGAAGCAGCTCCCCTACCCGGTGGCCGGCGGCTACGTGCTGCTCGACCAGCAGACACCGGCCGCCGACCCGGCGTTCCATGCGGTCCCGATCGGGCACACCAACAACTGGCAGAACTTCGGGTACGTGGTGCAGTGGTGGCTCTTCGCCGGCATGAGCCTCGTCGGCTACGGCTGGGTGGCCCGCCGGGAGGCGCACCGGACGGCCGGCCTCGACCGGCCGCGTACTCCGGTGGACCGGGCCGCCGAGCCGGCGTCGCCTTCCGCCTGACCCCGCCGATCGGCCTCAGCCGGTGACCCGGCCCTCGTGGATGGCCCGGACGGCGTCGATGGTGTCGGCCTCGGCGGCGGCCTTGTCGTCGCGGTAGCGCACCACCCGGGCGAACCGCAGCGCCATCCCACCCGGATAGCGGCTGCTCGTCTGCACCCCGTCGAAGGCGATCTCGACCACCTGCTCCGGGCGGACCCGGACCACCCAGTCCCCCTTCTCCACCGCCAGGCCGAGGAAGCGCTCGGTCTGCCAGCGCAGCAGCTCGTCGGTGAGCCCCTTGAACGTCTTGCCGAGCATGACGAACTCCCCGGTGCGCGGATCGCGGGCACCGAGGTGCAGGTTGGACAACCAGCCCTGTCGGCGGCCGCTGCCCCACTCGACCGCCAGCACCACCAGGTCGAGCGTGTGCCGGGGCTTGACCTTGACCCAGGCCGAGCCGCGCCGCCCGGCGTCGTAGGGCGCGGCCGGATCCTTGACCACCACCCCCTCCTGGCCGGCGTCGACCGCCGCGGCGAATGCCGCGCCGGCCTGCTCCGCGTCGTCCACCTCCACTCGACCGACCAGCAGCGTCGGGTCGACCACCCGGGCCAGCGCGGCCCACCGTTCCCGACCCGCCAGGTCGATCAGATCCGCACCGTCGAGGTGCAGCAGGTCGAAGAAGTACGGCGTCAGCACCGTGTCGCCGCTCCGCTCGGCGGCGGCGAGCACGCCGGGCGCCACCGGCGTGGCCCCGGTGGTGCTGGGGGTGGTCCGCCGGGCCACCCGGCTGGAGGTCTGCTGGAAGGGCAGCGGGCGGCCGGTGGCGTCCAGCCCGATCGCCTCGCCGTCGAGGACCAGTTCCCGGGCGGGCAGCGCGCGCACGGCGGCCACCACCTCGGGCAGCCGGGTGGTGATGTCGTCCAGGCTGCGGGTGAAGACCGCGATGTCCTGGCCGGACCGGTGCACCTGGATCCGGATGCCGTCGAGTTTGACGTCGACCACGGCCGGGGTGCCGGTGGCGGTGAGCGCCTCGTCGACCGTGGGGGCGCTCTGGGCCAGCATCGGGGCGAGCGGACGGCCCACCTGGAGCCCGAACCCGGCCAGCGCCGCGGCACCGCCGGTGAGCGCGGCGACCGCCACGGCCCGCAGGTCACCGGCGAGCAGCAGGGCCCGACGGACGGCCGCCACCGGCACCTCGGCGGCCCGGGCCACCGCGTCGGCGAGCAGGCCGGCCTGGGCACCCTGGCGCAGCTCGCCGCGGAACAGGCCGACCAGCAGCCGCTGTTCGTCGGCGGTGGCGGCGGCGAAGAGCCGGCCGACCAGCTCCCGCCGACGGGCCTGCGAGCCGGGACCGTGGACCGCCGCGATCTCCTCGACCGCCGCGTCGACACCGCCCACGGTCAGCGTCGGCTCGGCCGCCGGTGGCGGCAGGTCGCGCAGGCCCGCCCAGCCCACCCCGGTCTGCCGCTGGCGCAGCTCCCCGGCGAGATAGCCGGCGCCCGCCGGCACCTCGTCGGGGTCGAGCGACCGCAGGGCGGCGGCGAGCAGCTCCACCTTGGCCCGCCGGCCGCCGGTGGCACCCACCGCGGCGGAGGTGGCCGCCAGGTCGAGGAACCGCACGGCACTCATCCTGCCAGCCACCCCCGACCCGGCGCGGCATCCCGGCCGGCGACGGGTCCCGCACGTCACCCGACCGGGCCGGCCGGCCGCTGATCCACCCCGGGATGCGGCACTCCGCGGCCTCCGGCCGGACGATGGGGCCGGCCTGCCGCATCCCGAGTTGATCATCGTCGACCGTCCGGGCCGGCGACGCCCAGCGACGGCCCAGCCGTGGTCGGCCGGGCGGGCCGGGCGGGCGGGCGGGCGGGCGGGCGGGCCGGGCGGGCGGGCGGGCGGGCGGGCCGGGCGGGCGGGCCGGGCGGGCGGGCGGGCGGGCCGTGGCGATCGGGGGCCGGCCCGGTCAGGCCGAGACCGGCTCCTCGATCCGCAGGCCGCGGGCCCGGACCTCGTCGGCGACCCGGGTCAGCAGCGTGTCGAGCGTGACCAGCGCGGTGGACAGCTCACCGAGCTGCTCCTTGAGCGTGTCCTCGGGCCACGCGGAGACATCGACGTCCCCCAGAGCACTGACGGCGGCCTGGAGCCGCGCCATCTCGTTGTTCGTACGCATGTTCGAAAGGCTATAACACCTCGTCGGCCGACACACCGGAAACTCCGACATCGGCCCCGAAGTTACGGTTCCGACACCTAACTCCTGCTCGCGCCGGCCTCGGCGACCTTCGCCAGCAGCAGCGCCTCGGCCAGGCAGACCCGGGCGAACTCGCCCAGATGCAGGCTCTCGTTCGGGCCGTGGGCCCGGGCGTGCGGGTCCTCCACGCCGGTCACCAGGATGGCCGCTGCCGGGAACATCTCCTGGAAGGTGGCGATGAACGGGATCGAGCCGCCGACCCCGATGTCCACCGGATCGGTGCCGTCCCACGCCCCGCGGAACGCCGTCCGCGCCGCCTCGAACATCGGGCCGCTGGCGTCGATGACGCAGGGCGCCCCGTCGTGCTCGAAGGTCACCGTCACCTGCGCTCCCCACGGGGCGTGCCGCTCCAGGTGGGCGGTGAGCGCCGCGTACGCCTTCTTCGGGTCGTCGCCCGGCGCCAGCCGCACGCTCAGCTTCGCCTTGGCCGACGGGACCAGCGCGTTCGGCGCTTCACCGGTGGCCGGGGCGTCGACGCCGAGGATCGCCAGGGCCGGCTTGGTCCAGAGCCGGTCGGTGATCCGGCCGGTGCCGAACAGCTCGGCGCCGTCGACCAGGCCGGCCTCGGCGCGGAACCGGCCCTCCGGGTAGTCGACGCTGGCGCCCTCCCGGCCGACCAGGCCGTCGACGGTCACGTTCCCGGCCTCGTCGTGCAGCGTGCCGAGCAGCTTGACCAGCGCGGTCAACGCGTCCGGCACGGCACCGCCGAACATCCCGCTGTGCACCGCGTGGCCGAGGGTGCGCACCTCCACGAAGCAGTTGACGATGCCGCGCAGCGAGGTGGTCAGCGCCGGCACGCCGATGTCCCAGTTGGTGGAGTCGGCGATCACGATGACGTCGGAGGCCAGCTCCTCGCGGTGCTCGGCGAGCAACCGCTCCAGCGAGTCCGAGCCATACTCCTCCTCGCCCTCGATGAACAGGACCACGCCGACGGGGAGCTGGTCGCCGAAGGCGCGCAGCGCGGCGACGTGCGCCATGATGCCGGCCTTGTCGTCGGCGGCGCCGCGCCCGTAGAGGCGGCCGTCCCGCTCCACCGGCTCGAACGGGTCGGACTCCCAGAGCGAGAGGTCGCCGACCGGCTGGACGTCGTGGTGGGCGTACATCATGACGGTGGGCGCGCCGGACGGGGCGGCCTTCTTCCCGATCACCGCCGGCTGGCCGCCTGAGCGCACGATCTTCGTGTCGAGGCCGCAGCCGCGCAGCAGCTCCGCCACCGCCTCGGCGGAACGCTCGACGTGCGAGTGGTCGAAGCCCTCGAAGGCGATACCCGGGATGCGGACGAGGCGTTCGAGGTCGGCACGGACTCCGGGCAACTCACGCTCGACGGCGGCCCGCAGCTCGGACTCGGACATGATCGGTGTGGTCATGACCGGCATCGTATGCCGGCCTTACCCGGCGGCACCGTCCGAGCCCGTCGGCGCAGCTCCGGCCGTACCCCGATCGGGCTCCCCGGTGGCGCGGCGGGCCCGGGTCGCGGCCTCCGCCGCGCCGTCCATCCAGGAGCGGGCCCGCCCGGCCGCGCCACCGATCCGTTCCGCCACGTCGCCGGCCACGTCGCCGGCCCCGTCGCCCAGCTTGCGCAGCAGCCCGACCAGCGGGTCGGTCGAGCGGCCGAACTCTTCCCGGTACGCCTGTGCCGCGGCCCGGATCTCCGCCGAGACACTGGCCGTCGCGTCGTCGACCCGCCGGGGATAGTCACCGGCGAGAATCCGCCCGTACGCCCCGGAGTCGATCCAGCGGCGCAGCTGCGCGGCCCGGGCCACCGGCACCGGATGGGTGCTCCACGCGGTCATCCGGATCTTGTGCAGGCTGTCCCGCAGGTCGCCACCGCCCTCGTACTCGGCGGCCTGCTCCAGGAACGCGGCGGTGTCGATCTCACTCAGATCGCCGCCGCCGGCCAGCTTCATCAGCAGCCGCACGGCGGCGGCCGGGTCCTGCCCGGCGAGCAGGCCGGCCCGGTCGGCGGAGAGCTCCGCCTTGCGCCACCACTCCAGCATCGCCGCGATGATCGCCCGCAGCGCGAGCGCGCCCACCGGCAGCCAGCTCAGGTTTGCCGCCCACCTGGTCAGGATCATGAGCATCGTCTTGTGCACGGCGTGCCCGCTGCCCACGTGCCCCAGCTCGTGCCCCAGCAGGCAGCGCAGCTCGTCGTCGTCGAGCTGCTGCAGGCAGGCCGAGCTGACCACCACGAACGGCCGGTCCAGGCCGATCGCCTCGGCGCTGAGCCAGGGCGACGCGGTGACGTACAGCTCGGGCAGCTCGGCCACGTCGAGCGTCGCCGCCGCCTCGGTCCACCGCTGGTAGACCCGCGGGTACTGGCGGTGGTCGACCCGGATGCCCGCGGCCAGGAAGGAGAGCCGGAAGGCCCGCTCGTTCCACATCCCGAAGAAGGCCCGGACCACCTCGTCGAAGCCGCGCAGCTCGCGCAGCGCCACCAGGGCGCCCCGGTCGGCCGGGTGCTCCCAGGCCCGTGAGCTGATGCCGGTCAGGGTGACCCGGCGACGCGCGGGCGCGTCGGCTGCCGACATGGTGAACCCCCGATCCCCGTGTCCCGGTCTCCCCGCATCGTGCCCCACCCGCCGCCCGCCGTCCATGCCCCCATTGGGTCACCGGCGACGGACGAAGTACCGGGTGGGGTCGTGGGGCAGCTGGGGCGCGCCGTCGATCACCAGGTCCGCCGCCGCCTCGGTGCCGTCGGCGGCGAAGTGCGCCCGCTCCCCGGCGTGCCAGCGACGCAGCTCGGGAAGGATCTCCGCACCGTCGCGGTCGAGCGCGCGGGACAGCCGCAGCTCCGCCGGCGCGGTGACGAAGACCGACCGGGTCAGCTCCGGGCGCGCCCGCGCCCGCGCCGCGCTCACCCCCTCGACGATGAGCACCGGACCGGCCGGCACCGGGACCGGCCGGTCCAGGAACCGGCGCCGCACCCAGCTGTACCGGCGGTAGACCCCCGGCCGGCCGCTGCGGACCGGGCCGAGCACCCACTCCTCCAGCCGGGACCAAAAGGTGAGCTGATCGTCCCACCCGTCGAGCAGGTCGTCGGTGCGGACCACCGGTGGCCGATCGCCGCCGGGCAGCCCGGCGAAGGCCTCCGCGAGCCGCGTCGCGAACAGGCTCTTGCCCGCGCCGCTCGGCCCGTCGACCGCCACCAGTCGGGTACGCCCCAACCGCGCCGGCCCGGCCAGCACCACCCGGGCCAGCCCGGCGTACGCCTCGGCCACCGCCAGCGGCCTCACTCCGGCTCGCCCAGCGTCTCCCGGAGCCAGGCCAGCTCGGCCCGGCTGGTGGCCCGGGCGATGGTGAGCAGCCCGCGCCGGTACGGGTCGTCCAGTTCCTCCGCGCGCACCGGCCGGCCACCCTCGTAGAAGAAGCTGCTCGGGGTGCGGAGGAAGGCCAACCGGCGCCGGAGCACCGCGTCGCGGGCCGCCGGGTCGTCGAGGTGGCGGAGGAAGGCGAGCAGGGTGAACCAGCGGTTCTCGTCGCTGATCTCCACCTCCTCGGGCTCGGCCAGCCGGCGCCGGAGCTCGGCCCGACCCGGCTCGGTCAGGACCAGCATCTGGCGGGGCGCCGCCCGGCTGCCGGGCTCGGCGCGTCGGGTCAACCAGCCCGCCCGTTCCAGCCGCTTGATCGCCGGATAGAGCGTGCCGTCGGCGATCGGCCGCACGTGCCCGGTCAACTGGGCCACCCGCCGCTTGAGGTCGTAGCCGTGCAGGGGCTGCTCGGCGAGGAAGCCGAGGATCGCGAGTTCGAGCACCCGCCAATGATATCCCGGTCCCGAGATACCTCGGCACGGATGTATTGTGACCGCCATGCGTGCGGCAACTGTGGGCCCGGACGGGGCCCGGATGCGATGGGTGGAGATCGCCGGCGAGGAGCCGGCCCGGGTGTACGTGCACGGGTTGGGGGCGACGTCGGCGGCGTACTTCGTGCCGGCGGCCACCCGCCCCGGGCTGGCCGGGCACCGGTCACTCCTCGTCGACCTGCTCGGCTTCGGCTTGAGCGACCGGCCGGCCACCTTCGGCTACACCCTCGAGGACCACGCCGCGGCGCTGGCCGCGACGCTCGACGTGGCCGGGGTGCGGGGCGCCGACGTGGTGGCGCACAGCATGGGCGGCGCGGTCGCGATCGTGCTCGCCCACCGCCGGCCGGATCTCGTCGGCCGGCTGGTGCTCGTCGAGGCGAACCTCGACCCGAACCCGCCGACAACCGCCGGCAGCAGCGGCGTCACCCGGTACGCCGAGTCGGACTTCCTGGTCGGCGGCTACGCCGAGACGCTGGACCGGGTCGGGCCGCTGTGGGCCGCCACCATGCGCCTCGCCGACCCGGTCGGCCTGCACCGCACCGCGGTGGGCCTCGTCGCCGGCACCCGGCCCACGATGCGCCACCTGCTGGAGCGGCTGCCGATGCCGCGGACGTACGTGCAGGGCGGCCGGAGCGGTCCGGTGACCGGCGCGGCCGGGCTGTCGGCCGCGGGCGTGCGGGTGGTCACCGTCCCCGGCGCGGGGCACAACGTCATGCTCGACGCGCCCGAGGAGTTCACCGCGGTGGTGGCGGCGGCACTCGCCACGACCTGACGCCACCGGGCCCACACCCGGTAGTGGTAGTCCCACGCCCTGACCCGCCGCCGCCGGCTACCGCCTCCGAGGGATTTCGTCGGGGCGGCCCGGCGCTGGCCGGTCGTTCACCCGGCGTGGCCTGCGGCCGGCCGGCATCATCGGGTGGTGCTCCATGACGTGATGAGTCCGGGCGTCGACGCCCTGCTGGAACAGGCCCGGGCCGGGCTCCGCCGGCTCACTCCGAACGAGACCGTCGAGGCGGTCCGCGCCGGGGCGCTGCTGATCGACACGCGTACCGAGGCGCAGCGACGCGAGCAGGGCGAACTGCCCGGGGCGATCGTTGTCGACCGGACCGTGCTGGAGTGGCGGCTGGACCCGGCGAGCGTCTCGCGGATCCCCGAGGCGACCGGGTACGACCGCGAGATCGTGGTGGTGTGCCGCCACGGCTACAGCTCCAGCCTGGCCGCCGCCAGCCTGCAGGCGCTCGGTCTGCGCCGGGCCACCGACATGATCGGCGGCGTGCAGGGTTGGCGGGAGGCGGGGTTGCCGATGTCCGACCGTCCCGCCGACCTCCGCTGCTGAGTCGGTCCGCCGGGCAGCCGGCCGACCCGCCCGAGGTGGGCTAGCGCGGCGCGCCGGGCGGGATGAACGGCAGGCCCGGCGGCGGGCCCGACTCGACGAGCCGCCACAGGGCACCGGTGTCCAGGTGCTCCTCGACCAGGTCGCCGAGGAGGTCCAGGGTCCGCTCGCGGACGGCGGCGAACTCGGTGTCCGGGGCGACCTTGAAGCCGGTCCGGCCGGCCACCAGGGCGACCTCGGTGAGGAACCGGCGGCGGAAGCCGTCGGACTCGAAGGCGCCGTGCCAGTGGGTGCCGTACACCGCGCCGGTCCGGGCTCCCTCGGCGGTGCCGTCGGCGTAGCGCAGCAGGGGCGGCAGGCCGGGGTCGGCGGCGGAGACCTGCCCGTGGTGGATCTCGTAGCCGTGCACGGGGACGTCACCGTCGGCCGTGCCGCCGGCGCGACGGACCGTCTTGCGCGGGTCGAAGGTGATCTCGACGGGCAGCAGCCCGAGCCCGGGGACGCTGCCCTGCCGACTCTCCACCGGATCGTGGATCGCCCGGGCCAGCATCTGGAACCCGCCGCAGATGCCGAGCAGCGGACGGCCGGCGGCGGCGTGCGCTGACACGGCGTCGGCCAGGCCGGTCTCCCGCAACCAGGCCAGGTCGGCCACGGTCGACTTGGAACCGGGGAGCACGACGAGGTCGGCGGCGGCCAGTTCGGCCGGCTCGATGGTCAGCCGCACCCGGACGCCCGGCTCGGTGGCGAGCGCCTCGACGTCGGTGGCGTTGCTGATCCGGGGCAGCCGGACGACGGCGACGTCGAGCCAGTCGGTGCCGCGCGGCGCGGCCGGCCGGCCGAGCACCCGGCCGTAGGCGAGCGAGTCCTCGGCGTCCAGCCAGAGGTCCAGCGCCCAGGGCAGCACCCCGTACGTGGGGCGGCCGGTGACCTGGTGGAGCATGTCCAGCCCGGGCTGGAGCAGCCCCCGCTCGCCGCGGAACTTGTTGATCACGAAGCCGGCGACGAGGGCCTGGTCGGCCGGGTCGAGCAGGGCCACGGTGCCGAACATCGAGGCGAACACGCCACCCCGGTCGATGTCGCCGACCACGATCGTGGGCAGCCCGGCGTGCCGGGCCAGCCCCATGTTCACGTAGTCCCCGGCACGCAGGTTGATCTCGGCCGGGCTACCCGCCCCCTCGCAGATCACCACGTCGTAGGCGGCCCGCAACTCCTCCAGCGCGTCGTACGCGGTGGCGGCCAGCCGGGGACGCAGCTCGCGGAAGTTGCCCGCGGTGACCGTGTCGACCGCCGCGCCGAGCAGCACCACCTGGCTGGCGTGGTCGCTGCCGGGCTTGAGCAGCACCGGGTTGAAGCGCAGGTCCGGGGCGAGCCCGCAGGCGGCGGCCTGCATCGCCTGGGCCCGGCCGATCTCCCCGCCGCGCCCGTCCGGGCCGACCACCACGGCCGAGTTGTTGGACATGTTCTGCGCCTTGAACGGCGCGACGCGCACCCCCCGGCGGCGCAGCCAGCGGCAGATGCCGGCGGTGAGCACGCTCTTGCCGGCGTCGGAGGTGGTGCCGGCGACCAGCAGTCCGCCGCTCACCGCCCGCTCCCCCGCCGCGCCCGGCGCAACGCGGACCGGCCGGCCGCCCCGACCAGACGCCCCGCCGTCACCGGGTACGCCGCGGCGAGGCCGAGCGCGGCCAGCCCGACCGCACCGGAGATCCGGGCGGCACGCTTCAGGTGTCGCGCCTCCGGCCGGGGACCGTCACCGAGGAACGGGCGGGTCTCGGAGCGGCCGAAGTAGACGTTGCGCCCGCCGAGCCGGACACCCAGCGCCCCGGCCATCGCCGCCTCGCACTGACCGGCGTTGGGGCTCGGGTGGTCGTTCCGGTCCCGCCGGAAGACCCCCCAGGCCGCCCGGCGGTCCCCGTGCGCGCTCGGCGCCACGGCCACGGTGAGCAGCCCGGTCAGCCGGGCCGGGGCCAGGTTGAGCAGGTCGTCCAGGCGGGCGGCCGGGGTGCCGAAGCGGGCGTAGCGGGGCGAGCGGTGGCCGACCATCGCGTCGAGCGTGTTCGCCGCGCGGTAGCCGAGCAGGCCGGGAAGCCCGGCGACCGCGCCCCAGAACAGCGGCGCGACGACGGCGTCGGAGGTGTTCTCGGCGACCGACTCGACGGTGGCCCGGGCCAGTTCCGGCTCGTCCAGGGCCGAGGGGTCCCGCCCGCACAGATGGTTGAGCCGCCGCCGCGCGGCGGGAAGGTCACCGGCGCCCAGTGCCCGGGCCATCGCGCGGGACTCGTGGCGCAGGGTGCGACCGCCCAGCACGGTCCAGGTGCCGGCCGCCACCAGCGCGGCGCGGGCCAGCGGTCGACGCCGGGTCGCGAGGGCGCCGGCCACCCCGAGCAGCACCGGGGCGCCGACGGCGAGCGCGGTGAACGCCGCCCCGGCCGCCCGGTCCGGCCGGTACATCCGCCGCTCCAGGGCGCCGGCGGCCCGGCCGAAGCCGGCCACCGGATGCCACCGGCGCGGATCGCCGAGCAGCGAGTCCAGGGCGTAGCCCGCCGCCAGTCCCGCGGCGCTCGCCATGGCGGTCACCTGCCGCACCCGCACCACCTCCGGGCGGCCAGCCTAGGCCATCTCCCGCCGATCATCGTCCGGACCGTGGCGGGCCCGGGCGACGACCGACGGCACTGTCGGGACCGCCGCCTGGGTTCCACCGCACCGGCACGATCGGGCGGACCCGGCCTGGCCGTGCGGCGGGGTGGCCACGTCGGCGTCGCCACCCCGCTGCCCGTCGCACGATCGGTCCGGGCTCAGGCGGGCACCGGGGCCCGCCGCCCGCCCCGCCGGCCGCGGCCGGTCGGGGTGACGCCCTCGGCGTCGCTGGCCGGAGCCGGCTCACCGGCCTCGCCGGGCCCGGCGGGCGCGGCGGTGTCCGCGTCGTCCGGCTCGTCACCGTCCCCGTCGGCCGGGTCGTCGAAGGGGTCCGCCGCCTCGTCGAAGTCACCCGTCGGCGGCCCGTCCAGGTCGTCGGGGAGCCCGTGCCCGGCACGTGGCCCGGCGAGCGCCAGCCCTTCGAACTCGTCGTCGAACGGCCGGTCGTCGAGCGAGACCGGCGCGTGCGCGTCCGGCACCGGCTCGGTCGCCTCACCGTGCACCCGGCGCTCAGCCTCGGCATCCTCCACGCTGCTGGTCGCCGCGCTCGGGCGGTTGCGCAGGAAGCGGCCGCGGCCCCGGGACAGGTCGTGCCCGACCGCGACCGCCTCCAGTTCGTAGAGGGTCCGGTGGTTGCCCGCGTCGTCGGTCCAGTCACGGGTGTAGAGGCGGCCGGCGACGACCACCGGGTCGCCGACCATCACCGAGGCGGCCACCCCCTCGGCCAGCTTCCGCCAGCAGTTCACCCGCACCCGGAGGCTGTTCCCGTCGACCCAGCGGCCGGAGTCCCGGTCGAGCCGGCGGGCGGTCGAGGCGACCTTGAAGTTGGCCACCAGCGTGTTGCTCTGGGTGGTACGGCGCCACTCGGGCGCGGTCAGCACGTTGCCGACGATGGTGACGTACGTATCGAACATCGCCCCTCCAGAAAGACTCGGCTTGTCGGGCCGAGCCTCGACCGCCGGCGGTCACGCCACCAGCGGCGACGGCGGGAGCTGTGGACGACGGGACGGGCTGTGTACAGCGACCTGATCAAGGTCCCGTCTGCTAGGGACCACGGTCCCTGTGCCGCCGGCCTGCGACGCAACATGATCGAAAGGGCCCACGGACGATGCGGTTCCGGACGCGCGCCGACTGGGTAAGGAGTTGATCAACCGAGAGAAAGGGAGCGACGATGCTTCTCCGAGACGTCTGCGAGGCCGGTCGATGAGCGCCGTGGCGAACCCCGCGACCGTGGCCGAGTGCCTGCGGGTCGGCGCCGGGTTCTCCCAGGGCGACCGGAACTGGATCGCGGAGCAGTTCGCCACCCTCGACGCCCGGCTCGCCGGGTTCCACGCCGACGCCACCGAGTTGGAGGTGTCGGTGAAGGACCGCGAGTCGCGGGGCCAGAAGGTGACCCTGGAGTGCTGGATCGCCGGCCGGCAGAAGATCGTCACCACCTCCGCCGAGGAGGATCTGCACGCCGCGCTGAACGACGTCCGGGACGACCTGCGCCGCCGACTCAACGACGCGAAGACGAAGCAGGAGCCGCGGCACAACAAGCACATCCGGCAGCTGGCCCAGGGCGGCGCCGGCCAGGCGGCGGACGACGACGCCGATCTCGGCCGGGTCGACGCCGAGACCGCCTGACCGCGCGGGAGAGAGATCCGTTCGGGGTGCGGCAGGTCGCGGGTGCCGGGAGACCGGGACACCGCGACCTGCCGCATTCGGGCTCCGGACGGTCCGGCGGGGGCTACCGCCGGGTAGCGTGGCGGCGTACCGTCGCGGTCGTGGAACCCGACGTGCTGGGCCCGCCGTACGAGCGGCAGACCATCGACCTGGGCACCGACGACGAGGGCCCGGTCGTCGCGACGCTGGTGCGCCGCCGGGCCGACCGCCCGACCGGCCGGGCCGTGCTCTACGTGCACGGCTTCGTCGACTACTTCTTCCAGACCCACGTCGCCGACTTCTTCGCCGAACGGGGCTGGGACTTCTACGCCCTCGACCTGCGCAAGTACGGCCGCAGCCTGCAACCGCACCAGACCCCGAACTTCTGCTGGGACCTGAGCGAGTACTTCCCGGAGCTGGACGCCGCCGCAAAGATCATCCGCGACGAGGAGGGGCACGACACCCTCCTCGCCATGGGTCACTCCACCGGCGGCCTGATCATCTCGCTCTGGGCGCACGCCCGCCGCGAGGCCGGCCTGGTCGACGGGATCTTCCTCAACAGCCCCTTCTTCGACATCAACGCGCCCTGGCCGATCCGTCGACCCCTCGCGGCCGCCGTCTCCCGGCTGGGCCGCCGGGCGCCGCACCGCATCCTCCCGTTCGGGCTCGGCACCGTGTACGGCGAGAGCCTGCACGCCGACCACCGCGGCGAGTGGCGCTACGACCTGGCCTGGAAGCCGCTCGCCGGATTCCCGGTACGGGCCGGCTGGATCAACGCGATCCGGACCGGCCAGCGGCAGCTGCGGGCCGGCCTGGACATCCGGGTGCCGGTGCTGCTCGCCTGCTCCACGCGCAGCTACCGGGGCACCAAGTGGCACGATTCGGCCACCCTCGCCGACGCGGTGCTCGACGTGGAGCACATGGTCCGCTGGGCGCCCCGGCTCGGCCCGCACGTCACCCTGGCCCGCTTCGACGGCGGACTGCACGACCTCACCCTCTCCGGCCCCGCCGTACGCGAAAAGGTCTTCGCGGAGGTCGGACGGTGGGCGGAGGGATTCCTCGGGGCGGGGCCGACCGACCCGGAACCCGACGGCCCGCCGGCCGCGCGCCGGCCGGTCGAGGACCGGGCCGGCGCAGGCGCCGACGGCTGAGCCGACCGGTCAGCGGAACCCGGCCGTCGCCTCGACGAGGGCTGCACGGATCCGGTCGAACGTCGCCACCGGGTGACCGCCGGCCTCGGCCGGCAGCACCAGGCCGAGGCAGTGCAGCGCCGGCTCACCGTCGGCACCGGCCTCGACGGAGAACACCGGCGCGCCGACGTACCCGGCGGGCAGCTCCGTGGTGATCCGCAACGCGCCGCCGTCCCGGACGACCCGCTCGATCACCGCTTCGAGGGGCCGCGAGCCGTCGTCGGCGACCCCCAGCGCCAGCACGAAGGCCGAGCCGGGCTCCGCGCCGAGCCGGGCGACCGCCTCGGCGTCCGCGGCCACCGCGTCGGTCACCTGCTGGGTACGCCACCGCCAGCCCCGATCCTCGGCGTGGCCGTGCAGCCCACCGGTGGGCAGCGCGGCCAGACCGACCGCCGGCAGGTGCAGCCACCGGTCGGCGAACCCGGGCAGCTCGACCGCCTCCGCCGCCGCGTCCGCCGGGTCGGTGACGCTGGCCCGCAGCCCGATCTCCCCGTATCCGGCCCGGGTCACCTCGTCCGCGGTCAGCAGCCACTCGTGCACCACCTCCCCGTCGTCGGTGGCGCCGACCAGCTCGGTGTAGAAGAAGGCCGTGCCGAAGCCCTCGGCGGCCCGGTCCGGCCGGTCGGACCGACTCACCGGCAGAATGGCCCGCCCGAGCAGCCGGCACAGCTCGTAGACGATCGCGTTCTCGGTTTCCTGGTCGAGCAGCACGCCGCCGAGGGTACGGACCCGGCCCCCGCCGCCCGCCCCTGACCCGCGTATCCGGGATGCCGCCGACGGGGTGCCCATGGCACTCTGATCATCGACGTGGCCACGACCACCCGTTCCCACGGTGAACCGGGATACGGCGGTACCCTCTTGGCGCGACACGTCGCCGCGCGCCCGTAGCTCAGCGGATAGAGCAGGGGACTTCTAATCCCAAGGCCGCAGGTTCGAATCCTGCCGGGCGCACCACCGTCATCCCAGGTCAGCGGCCGGTTGCTCCCGGTCGGGTCGATCATCACGGCCTTCGTACAGCCAGGTCAGGCGAAGAGGGGCTTCGCGGCCTCGTTCACGGCGGCCCGCTCTCCTCGGAGATGTCGCCGCGGATCCCCTCGCGTCACCCCACTGGGGCTATGCGTGGCGCTCGCACATGCTCAGCGCATCGCGCTCCCAGTCGCTTCCTACCAGAGCGACGGGGTAGGTGACCTCGCTGACCCGCTTGTCACCGGTCTCAACCGAAACCCGTAGCGACAACGGCTCTGGCCGGAATGCGATCGAGCACTCGAACCGCAGCTCGACCAGGACCTGACCGGTGCCGCCAGGGGGTAGCAGCCGGGGTTGTCCCGTGCTGCGTACGTCGACGCCCGGCCTCTCCGCTTGGACCCGTCGGACCGTTATCGGCGCGGGGCCGGCGTTGATCAACATCAAAAGCCCGGACAGTTGGACCGATCCCTGGGCGGACGAGCCCCCGAAGTCGGCCGATCGAGGTAAGGCCACGAGTGCGACCGCACCGTTCCGCTCCCGCTGATCACGCGAGTCGCGCAATTCGCTGACACCGAAACCGCCAAGCACAACGCCGACCACGAACGCAGCGACGAGCCGCAGGGCCATCTTCCGTCTGGCCATCAGGCGGTCAGCAGTGGTAGTTGCCGACTTTGCCGCCTGGTGATTCTGCTCGTCCAGATCGATCACTGCGTGCTCCGCGACATGGTCGTCAGCCTAGAATCCCCGTGCACCGGCGCGCCGCCCCGCCGTACAGCCAAAGGCCGTCCGCAGACGTCGGCGAAGCCGGCAACGGCGAACAGCCTAATCAGGCGAGAGCGCACCGCCATCACTCCACGTCAACGGGTTGCCGCTTCCGACCCAGTCGATCTTCGACCCTCCGGGCCGGACGGAGTTCGTGCTCGTCCACGTGCGGCACCGCCCCTCAGCGGCCGGACACCTGATCGTGTCGAGCAGGTTGCGGTTGCCCGCCGCGATCAGTCCCGCCAGCGCCGACCTGCCGGCGGCGCCTGGGGAGGTTCGGCCCCCTCACGGACCTGACCGCCCTGGTGGCACCTGGACGGCCGACAGCAGACTCCCGGTACTCGTTCAGCAGCTCCGTCAACCGCCCGAAGCCCGAGGGGCGACCCGGGCGCACCCTGTCGGGCATGCCCCGTGACAGACACAGCTCACCGGACGACGTCCGCGAATTTCACCGGTATCAGCTTGCGGCGGCCGGCACCGTCTCATCCCGCTCGGTGTGCCGGTGTCGGAGCCCATCGCGAATGATGCGCCCGACGGGCGAGGGTTCGTTGTCGACCACGGTGAGGTCGAAGGGCCGTTGTTCGTGGGACGGCGGCGGTGGCAACCCCGGCTGTCCGAGGAAGCGGGGTCTGCGGCCGTGATTGGGTTGCGCCGCATGCACCAGGAACGGGTGGCACACGTACACGTCCCCGGGGCCACCGGTGGCGAGTGCCACCGGCCGGTGCGCCGAGGCGGCGTCGACCCGCGGACTCAACCGATGCCCGTGCTCGCCTCGATCGCCGTACGGCAGCAGCACCGGCGGCACGTCCCAGTGCGACCCGACCCTGATCCGCGTCGGCGCGTCACCCTCGTCCACCTCGGTGAAGAGGAAGAGCATCAGCAGCACCCGCGCCCTGGAGTGGATGTTCGTCCAGTAGCCGGAGGTGCCGGGAACCTCGTAGCTGCCCTCGATGTGCCAACCGGCGTCCGGTGGTTCCACCGGGTGCGGGAACCGCAGCGGAAACGACCCGATCGAGTTCCGCGCGGCCCACCGACCCGGTCCCACCAGCGCGTCGAACGCGTCGTGCAGGACCGGGACGTTCACGGCATGGACGAAGGGCTCCTGGCTCATGCCCCCGACCCAGACGACCGGCCGCGTCCAGGTCGACGGATCGTCCGGGTCCGCGCCTGTCTCGGCCCACAGCAGGTCGACGCACGCGTCGATCACATCGCGCGGCACCGCCTGGTCCAGTTTGACGAACCCGTCCCCGACGAAACGCTGAACGAGAGCTGCGTCCATCTGCTCACCGTCGTGTGTCGACAGCCCTCGGCTCAAGCCAATTACCGCCCGACCGCCCCCGTCGCCGGTTGCCCGCCTCCACACCGTGCTGATGCCAGCGCCGCGGTGATCGGCTGCCCAGCCCCCAGAGAGCAGCGTCGCGTGCGACCCTGACGCGATGAGTGCGCTGAGGTCCGCTTCCGAGGCCTGGAACGAGGAGTACCGGCGAGGGCGGTACGTCGATGAACCACCCGTCGCCTTCGTCGACGACATCCTCGTCAGCGCCGCCACGGCGGGCATCACCACTGGTCTCTACGTCGGCTGCGGCAACGGCCGGAACCTCCTGCCGCTCGTCGACGGCGGCCTCGACGTGCTCGGCCTGGACGTCTCCGCCGAGGCGGTCTGCCAGCTCTCACGACGCCGTCCCGACCGTTCCGACCGTCTGCGGCACGGCGACCTGGACTCGCTGCCGGCCGGCCACACCTGGCCCCTGGTGATCGGAATCCAGGTGTTCCAGCACGGCAACCGCGCGCAGGCGCACCGGCACATCCGGGCCGCGCAGCAGCGGGTCGAGCCCGATGGCCTGTTCTGCCTGCGGGTCAACGCGACCGGCACGGACCTCTGGCCGGCGCACGAGGTCACCGAGCAGCATCCCGACGGGGGGTTCACGGTGCGCTACGCCGCCGGACCGAAGGACGGCCTCAGCATCCACTTCTTCAGCGACGCCGAGCTTCACCAGTTGTTCGACGGGTGGCCCGTACTGCTCCCGATCAGAGCGGACCGCACGCAGCGCAGGCCACCTGCCCCCGGGCAGTGGACACAGTGGGAGGCGATCTGGCGGCGACCGGCCGGCGGCGCTCCTCAACCGGTCGCGCCCACCCGCCCGGGGTGATTCCCACCGGGCGGTGTGGGCCAGAGAACGCGGTCGAGGAAGTCCTCCACCGCCGTGGCGATCTCGCCCAGCGCCGCCGCGGACAGCGCGAGCGGCCCCGGCACGCGGAGTCCGTGATCGGCGTCCGCCAGCTCGCACACGTACGGCGACAACTGGCGGGCGAGATCCGGACGCCAACTGGGGTCCGCCGTACCGCCGATCAGGAGGCGGGGCGCGGCCGCCCGGCGAAGGCCGTCGACCACCTCCGGCCGGTGCAGCAACGGCGTGATCCAGACCGCCGGCAGTCCACGGTCGGCGGCGAGACCGGCGGCGAGGGTGCCGAGGGAGTTCGCGATGATCAACGGCTCGGCGAGCTCCCGCAGCGCCGCCGCGATCTGCCCGACCGCCCACGGCCCCCGGGCCGCCGGCTCGGCCGGCACCTCGCCGCGCCAGGTCAGCTGGTGCGGGTGCGCGCCGCGCACCCGTGCCGCCTCGACGGCGAAGAACTGATGGGGTACGTGCCAGCAGCCCCCGCTGCCCGGAATGACCAGCGCCGTCCGCTGCGCCGACATGGTGTCCTCCCCCGTGGCCGGGATCCGACCGGCAGCCCCGCAGCGGTCTCCCGGACTCCCTTCACCTGGCAACCTATCCGCCCGGGCTCCGGCGCATCGGTCAGCCCGGTCGGTCCACGGGCTCCGCCCGTCGTACCAGCAGGGTGACCGCGAGTCCGACCGACATGGCCGCCGAGGCTGGGGCACCGGGGGTGGTTGACTGCAAGCAACCTGACCGGCCCGTGCAACCTTCCTCCTCGCCGCTTCCGACAAGGAGACGACGGAAGCCCAACATCCGAACCGGCTGACCAAGGGAGCACGATGCGGCCCGACCTCGAACGGGAGTACGTCGAGTACGTGACGGCGCGGTTACCGCGCCTGCATCGCACGGCGTACCTGCTCTGCGCGGACACCTTCCAGGCGGACGACATCGTCCAGGCCACGCTCACCGCGCTCTACCTGAACTGGAAGCGGGCCGCCGGGGCCGAGAATCTAGACGGGTACGTGCACCGGATCCTGGTACGGCGCTATCTCGACGAGCGGCGGCGCGGGTGGTCCCGGGTGCTGCTCGGCGACCGCCTGCCGGACCTTTCCGCTCCCGCCGACCACGGCGTCGAGGAGCGGGACACGTTGTTGACGGCGTTGCGCGCGCTGCCCAAGGGGCAGCGGGCCGTCGTGGTCCTGCGTTACTTCGGTGACCTGTCGGTCGAGGCGACCGCTGAGGCCCTCGGCTGCTCGGCGGGCAACGTCAAGAGTCAGTGCTCACGGGGCCTCGCCGCGCTGCGCGAGGCGCTCGACGCGGGGCGCCCGGTCCCGGTCGCACAGGGAGGGAGGACCCGGTCGTGAACGAGGAGCAGGAACTGCGGGACCGGCTGCGCGCGGTCGACGTGCCGGCCAGCCGGATCGAGATCGACGCGCTGGTTCGCGCCGGTCGCCGGCGCACCTTTCGCCGCCGCTCGTTTCAGGGGGCCGGAGGCGTGGCGCTGGCGACAGCCGTGCTGCTGGCGGTGCCGTCGATCGTGACCAGGGCGGGCGCGCAGCCGGGTGCGGCCCCCGCCACCGGCCTGCCGGCGGAGGCGACCGCGTCGGCGCGGCCGACCGTCACGGCGGACGGGAGCCGGCCGGCGGGGGGCCTCACCGGCCGCTGTCCGGTGGTGGAGCTGCCGGTGCCGTCCGGGATGAAGGACGTCACGGCTGTCGGTGTGGATCCGGCCGGGCGCTACATCATCGGTTACGACGTGGTCGGGCAGGACTTCCGGCCGGTGCTGTGGACCGACGGGAAGCCGCAGGCGTTGCCGGTGCCCGGCACGTCGGTCGAGCTGTCCGCCGTCAACGCCGACGGGGTCGTGGTCGGCGTGGTGCAGGACGCCCGGCAGGAGTATGTGTTCCGCTACCGGAACGGCGTGTACACGCGGCTGCGCACGCCGCAGGGGAACTGGCACGTGTACCCGGAGCCGGCGATCAACGCGACCGGCGACGTCGTCATCAACGCGGAGCCCCAGGGAAACTCGGGGGGCAAGGACAGCATCGCCCTGTTCTGGAAGGCGGGGTCGACGACCGCGGTCAAGCTGCCGCTTCCCGACGGCGCCAACGTTTTCGGCATCACCGACGACGGAACGATCGTCGGCACGATGTACCGGAACGGCATCGGGATCGCGGCTTACGCCTGGGACCGGCAGGGCAACGGCCGGAAGCTGAAGGCGCCGGACGGCGAGACCGCCGCCGGCTACGCGGTGCGGGGCGGCTGGGCGACGGGCGGCTTGTGGCCGTCCCACTCCGCGGCGCGGTGGAACCTCCGGACCGGCGAGGTCACGCAACTCGCGGCGGACGGTCCGGGAGAGGCGGTCAACGCCGCCGGCTGGGTCGTCGTCAACGGCTCCGTGCTGCGCGACGGCGACGCCGCCGAACTCGAGGTGCCCGACGGGCAGACCAGCCTGGCGAGGGCCGTGTCCGACACCGGGATGGTCGTGGGGCAGGCGCGGGCCGGTGGCCGCACCGGCGAGAATCTCGGGCCTCGAGCGTGGCGGTGTTGACGGGACCATGAGGACGGCGCGGCCGGTGGGAACCGCCACCGGCCGCACGCTGTCCGCCCCGCACCGCGTTCATTCCCCCACGGTGCCGAACGCCGGCGCGCCGGCGCTGTCGTACGTCAGCATGGTGACCCCGCTGGCGGAGCTGCGGCTGTCGGTGAGCCGCAGCCCGGCCGGCCGGACGCCGTCGGCGAAGAGTCGCTGCCCGCGGCCCAGGACCACCGGGAAGATCAGCAGGTGGTACGTGTCGATCAGCCCCTCGCGCATCAGCGACCGCGCCAGCGCGCCGCTGCCGTGCAGCTGGAGTTCTCCGCCGGGGCGGTTCTTCAGGTCGCCGACCGCGGTGGCGAGGTCGCCGTCGAGGCGGTGTGAGCCCGACCAGGTCAGCTCGTCGGACCGGTTGGTGGCGACGTACTTGGGCAGCCGGTTCAGCGGGTTGTCCGGGCCGCCCTCGGCCGGGTCGGTGACGTGCGGCCAGTAGGCGGCCATGATGTCGTACGTCCGGCGTCCGAGCAGCAGGGCATCGGCGTGGTCGAGGATCTCGCCCATCCACCCGCCGACCGTCTCGTCGAAGTGTGGGGGCAGCCAGCCGCCCAGGTCGAACCCGTCGCTGACGTCCTCGTCCCGCCCGCCCGGGGCCTGCATGACGCCGTCCAGGGTCAGGAACGTGGTGGCGGTGAGTCGCATGGTGCTGCCTCCTTGGGCTGGCCGGCCCGGCGCCGGCTCTCATTCACTCGACGGGCGGGGACCACCCGATTCGACAGGCCCACGACCGTAGAATTGTGACCTGAGTCACTCCGGTTCGGCGGCGCCGGGCGGACCCTCCGCGGACGGCAGCGGCACCACCCGTTCCTCGTGCACCTGGATCTCGGCGCGGGACCGGTGTGCGGTCGGGTGCCAGATCTCGTCGAACGGGCCCATGACGTCCCCGCCGACCCCACGCCGGCGCACCCGGGAGCCCAGCCACACCAGGCACGTCAGGACGGCCGCGAGTACGCCCACCACCAGCAGGACAGTCGCGAACTCCGCCATCCGCCCACGATACGGCGGACACCTGCGGTCGTCCGCCCGCCGCGGCCGGGTTCCGCCGCCCGCTTCCTGTCCGCCCGAGCCGTTACGCTCCCGCCCATGGTGACCGAGACAGATATCCGGCCGGGCGGCGACCGGCTCCTGCACGTCTACGACACCGGCGGCGCGGACCGGCTCACCGTCTTCTGGCACCACGGCACGCCGAACATCGGCGCACCACCCGCGCCCCTCTTCGCCGCCGCCGACCGGCTCGGCCTCCGCTGGGTCTCCTACGACCGCCCCGGTTACGGCGGCTCGACGCCGCTACCTGGACGGGACATCGCCTCGGCCACCGCCGACGTCGCCGCGATCGCCGACACGCTGGGCATCGCGCGGTTCGCGGTAGTGGGCCACTCCGGCGGCGGCCCGCACGCGCTGGCCTGCGGCGCGCTCCTGCGGGAACGCGTGATCGCCGTGGTCAGCGGCGCCGGACTGGCGCCCTACGACGCCGAGGGGCTGGACTGGTTCGCGGGGATGGTGCCGTCCGGGGTGGCGTCGCTGCGTGCCGCCGCCGCGGGCCGGGCGGCCAAGGAGGCGCACGAGTCCTCGGGCGTTGCGTACGACCCGGGATTCACCCCGGCCGACCTGGCCGAGCTGCACGGGGACTGGTCCTGGTTCGACAGTGTCGTCGGCCCGGCGACGCAGGCCGGCCCGGGCGGGCTGATCGACGACGACCTGGCGTACGTCGCGCCGTGGGGGTTCCGGCCCGACCGGGTGACGCCACCGGTCCTGCTGCTGCACGGCGAGCGGGACGGGGTCGTGCCGGCGGCGCACGGCGCCTGGCTGGCCCGGCACTGTCCCGCCGCCGAGTTGCGTCGCTACCCGGAGGACGGCCACATCTCGGTACTGCGGCACGCCGGGGCCGCCCTGGCGTGGCTGCGTGATCGCGCCGACGAGGCGGCCGCCGGCTAGCGGAGGGAGTTGGGTGAGGCGGCGGCCGCGGGACCCGGCCGCCGCCTCGCCGCGCCCTGGAGCGCGGATCGCGACCTCCGCCCGGAGGACCGGGGGGGGGTGATCATCCGGGCGGCGCCGCGGGCCGGCGCCGGGCGGGCGGGGGGGGTGCCCGCCCGGCGCCGGAGGTCAGTTGGTCGGTCGAGCGGTCGGCTTGTGGCTGGCCTCCGGGGCGTCGGTCCCGGCGATGGTCGGGCGGGCGCTGGGCTTGCCGGTCGGGTGGCTCGGAGTGGCGGTCGGCCGGGCCGCCTGGCTCGGCTTGCCCTTCTCGTTGGCGAGCAGCGTGTCGCAGTACGCCGCCACCTTCTCCGCGTCACCGGCGGTGTTGATCAGTACGCGGAACGCCGGGTTCTCCAGCGCCTTGCCCGGGTTGTCACCCGCGCCGGCCTGGAACGCGCGGCAGAGGCCGACCAGGTTCGGCGAGGGCTCCCCCTTGGCACCGGCCGGTCCCTTGCCATGGTCGGCCGCGTCGGACGGCGTGCCCGTGGCCGCCATCGACGGCTTGGCGCTCGACTCGGTGAGCGGGTTGGGCAGGGTGCCGGTCGCGGCGGCGAGCGCGACCCCACCGGTGGCGGTGACGGCGAGCACCGCCGTGCCGGCCTTGAGGGTGAGCAGTTTCGCGAGGGCGAACTGTGACATCGATCGGCTCCGTTTACGGTATGGACGTGCGGACGTGCCGCCCGGCGTGCCTCCGGACCAGCGCACGCCCCGGCAGGGCTGCCGGAACGTGGGACGGACGCATCGGACGACCCGGGGCCGGGTCGGGAGGGCCGGCCACCGCGTACCGGCGACACCGCTGAGTGATCAGCCGACGACGCCGGGGATGTGCTGGTCGTGGGCCCGGTGCGTTCGTTCCGTGCCCCTCAGCGCCACCCCTCCCCCAGATGTCACACCGTCACGTCGGGGCACCGCGACCCGACGGACAGCGACGGCCACCGAGGGCCGGACACGCCGACGCGGGGCCGTATCGAGGACGTCGGCCGGGCCTGAAGAAGAGCTTCCCGCTCGGTCAAGGGTGGCGGCATCCGGGTGCCGCCGACCGGCTGACCGCCGTCGACACCTCGACCGGCAGCGGAGCCAGCCCGAACGCGGCGAACACCGCCCGGTCCTGGAAGACCACGTTCCGGCTGATCCGCCCGTGCCGCACGGTGAACACCTGCACCGTGTGCGGCAGGTGGACGTCCCCTTCGCGCACGTAGGCGGCCAGCGCGGGCTGCCCGTTCGCGGCGGTGGGCACCAGCCGCCAGTCGGTGCCGCGCAGCGCGAGGATCCGGGCGATGAACCGACCGTAGCGCTCCCGGCCGACGTACCAGTTGAGCACCGGCGGCATCTCCAGCACGGCGTCGTCGGTGAGCAGCCGGGTCAACGCGGCCAGGTCGGCCCGCTCGAACGCGGTCACGTAGCGGTCGAGCAGCGCCCGCTGCTCCGGGTCGGCCGGCTCGGCGACCTGCTCCTCGCGGACGGCCACCGCACCGAGCCGCGCCCGGGCCCGTTGCAGCCCGCTGTTCACCGCCGCGGGGGTGGTGCCCAGGGCCTCGGCGACCTCGGTGGTCGACCAGTCGAGGACCTCCCTGAGGATCAGCATGGCCCGCTGCCGGGGCGGCAGCAGCTGCATCGCGGCGACCAGCGCGAGCCGCAGGCTGCCCCGGGCAGCCACCACGGTGGCCGGGTCGAGCAGCGCGTCCGGCAGCGGCTGCAGCCACAGCACCTCGCCCACCACCATGGGCGCGTCGGGATCCGCGCTGGCCGCCACGAAGTCCGACGGCAGGGGTCGGCGGGCCCGGCTGCGCAGCGCGGTCAGGCAGGCGTTGGTGGCGATCCGGTGCAGCCAGGTGCGCAGCGTGGCACGCCGGTCGTCGTACCGGTCGAAGGCCCGCCAGGCGCGCAGCAGCGTCTCCTGCACCAGGTCCTCCGCCTCGTGCACCGAACCGAGCATCCGGTAGCAGTGGGCCAGCAGCTCCGGCCGGTACGGGCCGGTCCGCCGGTCGAAGTCCTCGCTGGTCACCGTCACCGCTCCGCCCTCTCCGCCGCGCCTCCCCCATACCTACCGGCCGAGTGCCCGGATTTCATCGCCGGCCGGCCGATGAGTTCGGGCGGGTCGCCGAGTAGGTACCGGCGAGGTTCCCGAACAGGAGAGGACGATCATGACCGACACCGCGACCATCGAGACCCGCGCCGAGCGGGAGGTACGCGAGGTGCTGCACGCCCTCGTCGCGGCCTGGACGGCGGGCGACGCCGACGCCTTCGCCGACCGGTACGCCGACGAAGCCACCGTGGTGCTCCCCGGTGGCGTGTTCCACCAGAGCCGGGAGGAGGTACGCCGGTACCTGGCCGGGGCGTTCGCCGGCCCGCTGCGGGGCTCGACCTCGGTGGACGAGCCGGAGCGGGTCCGGATCGTCGGCGGCGACACCGCGGTGGTGGTGAGCCGCAGCGGCTTCCTGCTGCCCGGCGAGGACACCCTGCCAGCCGACCGGCGCCGCCGGGCGACCTGGGTGCTGTCCCGGGGCGACGCCGGGTGGCGGGTCGAGGCGTACCACAACTGCCCCGCCTGACCGGCGGTCCGGCCGCCCGGCGACGGGTCGGGCGGCCGGACCCGGTCACTCGCAGATCCGCCAGACGCCGTCCTCCTTGACCAGGGAGTACGACTGGGTCTCGGTGGTTCCGCTCGGCGGGGTGAAGCGGACTCTCGCCGATCCGCGTACCACCCCGTTGTTGTTGCTGACGTTCAGGCCGACGATCTGGTAGCCGGTCGGCGCGGGCCGGGCGGACTGCTGGCGGGTGAACGCCTCCTGGCTGACCCGGTCGCGCACCTCGCCACAGAGCTGCCCGTACGCCGTCGGGAAGTCGCGGGTGACCAGGGCGCCGGCGTAGGTGTCCACGGTGCTGCGGGCCGGGCCGGTGGCCTCCCGCACCGCGTGGTAGACGGCGAAGCCGCCGACGGCTCCGCCCACGCAGCAGAGCGCGAGCACCACACCGACGACGATGAGCACGATCTTCGTCGTGTTCGACTTCCTGGGCGGCGGGGGCACCATGGCCGGCTGGTATGTCATGCCCGCAGGGTAGAAGGGGGACGCGACGCCGCCGGCAAAGGAGATGATCCGCCGGACCGGAACGTCCATCATCGACGGATGCCGCAGCATCGACCGGCGGAGCCGGACATCCAGCGTTACTACACCGAGGTCTTCGCCGAGGCGGACCGCCTGCACTGCAGCCCGCAGGGCCGGCTGGAGGCGCGGCGCACCCGGGACCTGCTCGCCCGGCTGCTGCCCCCGCCACCGGCGGCCGTGCTCGACGTCGGCGGCGGCACCGGCGCGTACGCGGGCTGGCTGGCCGAGGCCGGTCACCGGGTGCACCTGGTCGACCTGGTGCCGGCGCACGTGGCCGCCGCATCGGCGGCGTACCCGGACCTCACCGCGACCGTCGGGGACGCCCGCGACCTGCCGCTTCCCGACGACTCGGTCGACGCGACCCTGCTGCTCGGCCCGCTCTACCACCTGCCCGGGCGGGCGGACCGGGTGACCGCGCTGCGCGAGGCGGCCCGGCTCACCCGGCCCGGCGGGCCGGTGGTCGCGGCGGTGATCAGCCGCAACGCCGCCCTGATCGGCCTGACCGCGCAGGGCCGGGTGGACGAGCACAGCCGGCCGCTCCTGCACCGGGCGTACCGGACCGGGGTGAACGATCCGGAGACCGGCTTCACCACCGCGTACTTCCACCGGCCCGAGGAGGTGGTGGACGAGTTCACCGCGGCGGGCCTGCCGGCCCCGGCCGTTTACGGCGTGGAGGGTCCACTCTGGCCGCTGCTGAACGTGCTCGACACCGCCCCGGACGACCGGCTCTTCGCCGACGCGGTTGCCTGCGCCGAGGCGTTCGAGCGGGATCTGGCGGTGCTCGGTGCCAGCTCCCACCTGCTCGCGGTCGCACCCGCCGGCCCCACCGGCGGCTGACCGGTGCCGGGCGGGATCCCGGTACGACGCCCGGCGTCAGGAAGGGCTCTTCCGCTCACGCTCGGCGGGCGTCGCGCATCCGCAGCGGCAACGCGCGGGTGTCGTCCTGGCCGTGGCCGTCGGCGTGGGCCGACTCCCCCACCTGGCGGGCGGCGTCGACCAGCGGCAGCCGGGGCTCGGCGGCCAGGCAGAGCCGCAGGTCCTTGGTGAGCATGTCCACGGTGAAGCCGGCGGTCTCCGGTGGTCCGGCGGCCAGGACCTGCCGGACGGGCGGGAACGCCGCGCCGAGCGGGCCGGCCGCCATCAGCTCGTCCACCACGTCGGCCGGGAGGTCGAGGCTGGCGGCGAGGCGGAGCGCGTCGCCGATCCCGGCCAGGGCCAGCCCGAGGCTGAGGTTGCGGACCAGCTTCGCCGCGCTGCCGGCACCGGTCGGCCCGACGTGCCGCACCTGCTTCGGGTCGCCCCAGAGTTCCAGCAGCGGCCGGGCCGCCGCGACGTCCGGCTGGTCGCCGCCGGCCAGCACGCCTAGGGTGCCCTCGGTGGCCGGCCCGACGGAGCCGTAGACCGGCGCGTCCACGTACCGCAGCCGGTGCTCGCGCAGCCGGGACGCCATCCGGCGGGAGGCGTCCGGCCCGATGGTGCTGGCATCCACCACCAGGGTGTCCGGGTCCGCCCCGGAGGCCACCCCGTCCGGGCCGAGCAGCACCTGTTCGGCGGCCCCCGGGTCCGCCAGCATGAGCACGATCACTTCCCGGCCGGCCGCGGCGGCGGCCGGCGTCTCCGCCACCGCGGCCCCCTCGGCGGCCAGGGCGTCGGCCTTGCCCCGGGTGCGGTTCCAGACGGTCAGGTCGTGCCCGGCCCGGAGCACGTGCCGGGCCATCGGCGTGCCCATCCGACCGATTCCGAGGAAGGCGACCCGGAGTCGCCGCGTGTCGTCAGCCATGCCGGCAGTCAACCGCATCACCGGCCCACCCGCGCGCCAACCGCCCCGGTCCCGGGTAGCCGGGGGTGCACGCCGCGCACCGAAGGTGACCAGTTGGCGGCCTACATGTTATTCTCCGTCGTCGATCTAGGCCGTGCGGACCCGACCGGGTCACTGCCGGAAGGACGCCTCCCCGATGCCGGTCGTTGCCGCCACGACCTCGCCGCCAGGTCCGCTGGACCGGCCGGCCGGCGGCGCGTTCACGCTCATCTTCACCACCCTGCCGGCGTTGCTCCGGCTGACCTGCGGCCTCGTCGGCGCGGTGGCGGCGCTGGCGGTGCGTGGCGGGCAGGTGCGGGTGGGGCTGCTGGTGCCGGCGGTCGCCGCGCTGACCGCATGGTCGGTCTGGTACGCGATCCGGGCGCTGCGGCACGGCATCGGCCCCGCCCTGGTGGCCGGCGACGTCACGCTCACCACCGTGGCCGCGGCGGCGATCCCCTGGCTGGTGGCGCCGGAGGTGCTGCCGGGCGAGGGGAGCTGGATCGCGGTGCTGGCCAGCACCACGGTGATCAACGCGCAGGCCACCGCCCCGGCCCGCTGGTCGGTGCCGGCCGGGCTGCTGGTGACCGCCGGGTACGTCGGGGGCGCGGCCGCGGCCGGCAACCCGGTCGAGGCGCGGGCGCACGCGGCCACGCTGCTGGTGCAGGCCGGCTGCACGGCGATGATGACGGCGGTGATGCGCCGCCGGATCGGGCGGGCGGACGCCGTCTTCGCCGACTACCAGCGGCTGACCCGCGCGGCGCTGGTGGCGCGGGCCGCCCGGGAGGCCGAACGGCGGCAGAACCGGGAACTGCACGACACCGTGCTGGCCACGCTGACCATGGTGGGGCTCGGCGCGGTGCCCGGCCCGTCGGCCGCGCTGCGCGCGCGGTGCGCGACGGACCTGCGTACCCTCGCCGAACTGGCCGACGCGCGCTCGACGCCGACGACCGGTGCGGCGGCGCTGGACGACCGGCTGCGGGCGGTCCTCGCCCGGACGCCGGAGCTGACGGTGACCGCGGCACTGGAGCCGTGCGCGGTGCCGGCGGAGGTGGCCGGCGCGCTCGCCGCCGGCGTGGCCGCCGCCCTGGCGAACGTGGCCCGGCACGCGCCGGGCGCGTCCGTCACCCTGCGCCTGGCCCGGGTCGCCGACACCGCCGTGGTCGAGGTCGCCGACGACGGCCCCGGCTTCGACCCGGCCACCGTCCCGGCCCACCGGTACGGGCTGCGCGAGTCCATCCACGGCCGGATGTCCACGGTGGGCGGCCGGGCCGAGGTGACCTCCGCCCCGGGTGCCGGTACCCGGGTGCGGTTGGAGTGGCCGGGTGTCGACTGAGTCCGGCACGGCGCTGACCGCCGCGGCGTCCGACCCAGGGGCCGGGTCGGTCCCCCGCCGCGCCCCGCGACCCCGGACGCCGGAACCGGTCGGGCCGGCGGCGGACCGGCCGGCGGACGCGTCGGCGGCGAGCGTGGTCGCGCACGCCTCCGACCAGGGCGCCCGGATCGCCGCGGTCGCGATCGCGCTGGCCTGGCACCTGGTCATCAGCCTGCCGGCGGTGCTCGGCGCCGGCCCGGGGATGGCCGCCCCGGCGGTGGTCGCGGTCGGCTGGCTGGTGACCGCCGCGGTCGGCGCCGACGCCGGCGTACGTCTGCTGCGCGGCGGGCTGCCCCGGGCCCGGCGGCTGGCCGTGGTGCTGCTGGCGGTCGACGCGGCGGTCTTCGCGGCGGCCGGCGGGCGGTACCTGTTCACCACGGCGAACTGGGTGTGGGGCGGGCTGGCCTGGTTCCTCCTGCTGGTGCTCTGGCGGCGGCCGGTGTGGTGGCTGCTCGTGCTGCTCGGCCTGCACGCGGCGATCGCGCTCGGCGCGGTGCTCGGCTTCGGTGCCACCGCCGCCGCCGATCTCACCCGGTACGCGATGTACGTCTACGGCACCTCCTCGCTGCCGGTGGCGGTCTTCGTCGGGGCGGCGTCGATCGCCGCGCTGGCCCGGGACCGGGCGCGCACCGCCGCGGCGGCCCTGGCCGTCGAGGCGGAACGGGACGCGGCGGAGCGGGCCCGCCGGGAGCGGCGCGACCGGCTCACCCTGGTCGGCGGCACCGCCGAGGAGGTGCTCGCCGCCCTCGCCGCCGGTGCCGCCGACCCCGCCGATCCGGAGGTGCGCCGCCGCTGCGTGCTGGCTGCGGCCCGCCTGCGCCGGCTCATCGCCGAGTCGGACGACGTGCCGGACCCGCTGCTGCACGAGCTGCGCGCCGCCGCCGACCTGGCGGAGCGCAACGGGCTGCCGATAGAGCTGATCGCCCTCGGCACCCCGCCGGAGTTGCCCGTCGAGGTACGCCGACGGCTCGCCGACCCGCTCACCGCGGCGCTCGCCGACGCCCGGGGCCAGGCCCGGCTGACCGTGGTCGCCGGACCGGACGAGGTGGTGGTCAGCCTGGTCACTCCCGACCACGACGGACCGGAGGCCACCGGCCCGCCCGGTACGGACGGCGACGGGCAGGTGGAACACGTGCACGAGCGGGACGGGGAGATCAGATGGACGCAGACCCGGTGGCGGAGGACGTGACCGGCGGCCGGCCGATCGGGGTGGCGATCGTGGACGACCATCCGGTGGTGATCGACGGGGTACGCGCGTGGCTGGCCAGCGAGCCACGGCTCCGCGTACTGGCCACGGGGGACGATCCGGACGAGGTGCTGCGGCTCGCCCCGAGTGCCGACGTGTTCCTGCTCGACCTGCGGCTGCACGGGCGGATGGCGCTCGACAAGCTGGCCGAGCTGAGCGCGGCGGGGCGGCGGGTGGTGGTCTACTCCGAGCACACCGATCCGGACACCATGCTCGCCGCGCTGGACGCCGGGGCGGTGGCGTTCCTGGCCAAGCACGAGGGCCGCGAGCACTGCGTGGCGACCGTGCTCGCCGCGGCGACCGACCGTTCGTACGTGTCGCCCACGCTGGCCGGGGCGATGGTGTGCGATCCCCGACCCGACCGGCCGGCCCTGTCCGACAAGGAGCGGGAAGCGCTGCTGCTGTGGTTCCAGTCCATGTCGAAGGCGTCGGTGGCTCGCCGGATGCGGATCAGCGAACACACCGTGAAGCAGTACGTGGACCGGGCACGGATCAAGTACACCCGGGCGGGTCGGCCGGCTGCCACGAAGGCGGCGCTGCTCGCCCGGGCGATCGAGGACGGGCTCGTCCGGCCGGAGGAGATCGGCATCTACCGGTCACAGGCACAGACCGACCGGCCGACCCCCTAACGGGTGTCATGACAGCCACTGTGGTGTGGGCCACGCTCTACGTACCGCAACCGTCCCACGGGAGGTCGTGACCGTGCAGGAGGACGCCGCTCCCTTCTTCATCGGGCCGCACCGCTTCGACGCGGAGGACGACGCCGCCCGCCCCGTGCTCGACCGGCGGTACGCGCTGGCCCCCGAACCGGGTGAGCAGGTGCTCGGGCAGCACCGGCTCCGGGTGACCGGGCACCTGCTCGGCCCGACCGAGAGCGACCGGGCCTGGAGTCTTCCCGGCCCGGCGGCGGTGACCGTGACCGACCGGCGCCTCGCGTACGTCTGCACCGGCTCGGAGCTGTCCCTGGTCTCCGGGCGGGACGGCCGGACGGGCGCCCGGCACCGGCGCCCGGTCCGGCCGTCCCGCCTGGTCAGCGGTCAGATCCGCTGGCAGTGGCCGTCCCGGCTGGAGCTGGCCGACGGCCCGGACGGCGGGGTCGACCTGCTGGTGGTCTGCGACGCGCTGCGCACCATCCGGCAGCCGGCACTCGCCCTGGCTGGCCCGACCGCCCTGGTCGACGCGCTGGCCCGGCAGGTGCGCCGCGCGGTGGCCGCGTTCCGGCTGGTCCACCCCGAGCTGGTGGACCTCTCCCCGCCGGAGCGGGACATCCTGTTGGCCCGGGTGAGCACGGTGCCCGGCCCGGCCCGGGGCGCGACGACGCTGCCGGGTTCGCTGCCGGTGGAGTTCCTGTCCCGGGACGACTACTACCGCCCGGCCCTGGAGGAGACGCCGGTCTGGCCGCGTCTGGCGTTTCCGGCGCAGGGCCGTCCCGGCTCGGCCTGCTGATTGCGGCCACCCCAGGGTGATCCGCTCGGTTCTGCGGCCTGTCACGGTGTCCGCGCGTGGGGATGCCCCGACCTGCCGCAAGCGGAGTCGATCAAGCCGAGCCGTCGGGGATGGTGACCAGCCCGGACCCGCGGGTGGTCAGCCCGCGAGCTCCAGGGTGGGCCGGGCGCGGGCGCGCAGCCGGCGCAGCATCCGGGCGTCGGTGAAGCCGACCGCCCGGGCGGCGGCCTCGACGGTTGACCCGTGCCCGATCAGGTGCTCGGCCCGCTCCACCCGCAGCAGCTGCTGGTAGCCGAGCGGGGTCAGCCCGGTGGCCTGCCGGAACAGCCGGCTCAGTGTGCGCTCGGAGACCCCGCAGGCGGCGGCCAGCTCGGCCAGCGGCAGCGGTTCCGCGTACCGCGCGTCGATCAGGTCCTGCGCCCGGTGCACCGCGTCGGACAGGTGCGAGCGGTGCCGCATCATCGCGCTGGTCTGCTGCTCGTGGCCGTTGCGCCGGGCGTACACGACGAGGGCGCGGGCGATCCGGGCGGCCGCCGCCGGGCCGTGCCGGGTGGCCACCAGGTGCAACGCCACGTCGATGCCGCTGGCGATGCCGGCCGAGGTGACCACCCGATCGTCGACCACGTAGAGCACGTCCCGGACCACCCGGGCCGCCGGGTGCCGCCGGGCCAGATCGTCCTGGACCTCGTGGTGGGTGGTGCAGCGCCGCCCGTCGAGCAGGCCGGCCCGGCCGAGCGCGAACGCCCCGGCGCAGACGCTCGCCACGGTGCCGCCGGCCGCGTGGTGCGCGGCCAGCCGCCGCAGGTCCGCCGGACCGACCGGGCCGCCCGGGTCGCCCGGGTCGTGCGCCGAGGGGCGCCACCCGGGTACGACCACCAGGTCGTCCCGGTCGAGCGCGGGCCATTCGGTGTCGGCCCGCAGGGTCACCCCCTGCACGGTCGGCACCTCGCTGGTCGCGGCGACGTAGTGCAGCCGGTAGTCGTACCCGAGGTCGGCCGCAGTGGAGAAGACCTGGGCCGGGCCGGCGAGGTCCAGCAGGTGCACCTGCGGGACCAGCAGGAAGACGACCGCCCTGGCGACGGCTTCAGGTCGCGGCGCGGCGCCGGACGCGCCGAGCTGGAGTCGTCCGGCCCGGGCCACGGGTCAGGCTCCGGTCGGGACCGCGTCGGCGGCGGCTCCAGATCGCGGCGCGGCGCCGGACGCGGCGGGCCGGAGTCGCACGACCTCGGCGACGGTACGCACGGTGGCGAACCGGCCGGCCAGGGCGTACTCGGTGCGAGCGATCATGTCCGCGGTGGACAGGGTGCGCGGATCGGCGAGGACCTGCTCCAGGGGAGCGTCCGCCGGCAGGTCCCGGTGCGGGGTGGGGAAGGTGACGGTCGCGTCGGTCACGAAGGTCATCTCGTAACCGAGGTCGGAGCCGACCCGGGTGGTGGTCTCCACGCACTGCTCGGTGCGGATGCCGCAGACGGTGATCTCCCGGACCCCGGCGAGGGTGAGGATCTGCTGGAGGTTGGTGGTGGTGAAGGCGTTGTGCGCGGTCTTCACCAGCGTCGGCTCCCCGGCGGCCGGGACCAGGCCCTCGATCAGCCGGACGTGCCCGCTGGCCGGGTCGAAGACGTTGCCGGTGCCCGGCTCGGCGTGCAGGACCCAGACCACCAGGTCACCTCGGCGGCGGGCCGCGTCGACCAGCCGGTTGACCTGGTCGACGATGTCCGGCTGCGAGGCGTACGCCCAGATCGGGCGCTGCCGGAACGACTCCTGGACGTCGATGACGACGAGTGCTGCTCTGCTCATGGCCTCGATCCTGGTCGGGCGGGTGCCGGACCGGCAGGCACTATCAGGCCCGGATGCGGAACGATCCGGTCAGGTCAGGCAGGGGTGGCGCGGCGGCCCGACCGGTCCAGCGCGGCCGCCTCCTCGGGAGTGGGCGCGGTGCCGCCGAGGTGGGCCGGCTGCCACCAGGCGTCCTCCGGGCCGGCGGGCTGCTCCGGGTACTCCCGCTGCGCCCGGTCGACCAGCGCGGCGAGCCGGCTCTTCAACTCGGCGGTCATCGCGTTCGCGTCCGGGAACCCGGCCGGATCCATCGGCTCGCCGACCAGGATGGTGACCGGGGTGTGCCGGCGGGTCAGGGTGCGCGGCCGGCCCTTGGTCCAGAGCCGCTGGGTGCCCCAGAGGGCGACCGGCAGCAGCGGCACAGCGGCCTCCCGGGCCATCCGGGCGGCGCCGTTCTTGAGTTCCTTGACGGTGAAGGAGCGGCTGATGGTCGCCTCCGGGAAGACGCCGACCACCTCGCCGCGCCGCAGCGCGCTCACCGCGGTGGCGTACGACCCGGCCCCCGCCGCCCGGTTCACCGGGATGTGCTTCATCCCCCGCATCAGCGGGCCGGAGACCCGGTGCCGGAAGACGGAGTCCTTCGCCATGAACCGGACCAGCCGGCGGGACTCGAGCGCGCCGTACCCGCAGAAGATGAAGTCCAGATAGCTGACGTGGTTGCTGGCCATGACGGCGCCGCCGCTGCGCGGGACGTGGTGGCTGCCCTCCACGGTCAGCCGCAGGTCGAGGACCCGGAACATCGTCTTGGCGGCGGCGATCACAGGCGGGTACACGAGTTCCGGCATCCGCCAACTTTACCCCGAGTAGGTTACGGGACCGTAGGGGCGAGGAGTGCGGTCCGACACTCCGGTCTGCCCTCGGCAGAGCGGGCTCGCGGGCCGTCTCCCGAGCCGACACCATGACCGGATGACGGAACGCGCAGTGCTGCTCTGGATCCACGGCGGCGGCTGGCGGGCCCGGTCGACCGAGGACGGGGCCGCGCTCGCCCCGCTCGGGCTGCGGGTGATGGCGGCCACCTACCGGTTCGCGCACGAAGCCCGATGGCCGGCCCAGCTCGACGACGTACGCGCGGCGGCGCGGGCGGCCCGGGTCGCGGCGGACGGCCTGCCGCTGCTGGTCGGCGGCGACTCGGCCGGCGCGATGCTCGCCTTGCACCTCGCGCTGCGCGGGGTGGACCGGCCCGGCGACGTGGCGGCGGCGCTGGCCTACTGGGCGCCGGTCGACCCGCTCGACCCGGAGTTCCGGCGGCTGCGCCCGCACGACGACCCGTGGACCGACCTGCTCGGCCACCGGCCCGCCGAGGGCGACCCGGCCACCGTCGACGCGACGGTCGCCACCCACCTCGGCTCCGGCGTGCCGGTGCTGCTGGTGCACGGCCGGGAGGACGTGGCGGTGCCCGCCGGCCAGTCGGTCGACCTCGCCCGCCGGCTGCTCGCCGCCGGGCACCCGGCGCACGCCTGGGTCACCCACGGCGGGCACGCCCTCGACCTGGCCCGGCCGGACATCCAGGCGGTCACCGCCGCGTTCCTGGACACCGTCCTGCCGCCCGACTGAGCCGACTACCGTCCAGGACATGCCCGATCTCACCTCGATCGTCATCCACTGCCGCGACCCGTACCTGCTCGCCCCGTTCTGGAGCGTCGTGACCGGCCTGCCGGCCGTCGGGGAGGATCGGGTGAAGCTCGCCGAGCGGTCCCTCGATCCGGGCGAGTCGGTGCTGCTGCGCGACCCCGACGGACGCCAGCCGGATGTGTGGATCACGCCCGTCGAGGAGCTGCCCGGCCCCGGCCGGATCCACCTCGACCTGGTCGGCGACGCCGAGGAACGGGCGGTTGTGCTGGAGGCGGGCGCGACCGTGGTCCGCGAGCTGCCCGGATGGACCGTGCTGGCCGACCCGGAGGGGAACGAGTTCTGCCTGCTCCCCCGCACCGAGGCCCACGCCAACCCGCTGCCCGCCGGGCCCTGACCCCGGA